>JAFGVF010000220.1 GCA_016938155.1 Candidatus Cloacimonadota bacterium | reverse complement strand
GCTGAAGAAGAGAATGATGTCAGCAAAGACGAATGAAGATTTATTGAAAAATATGAGTAGTTAATGGAACTATTGGCTCCTGCCGGGAATCTGATAAAGCTTAAATATGCCCTGATATACGGGGCGGATGCCGTCTATGCCGCTGCCAAGAAGTTCGGACTGAGAGCGAAAGCCGATAACTTTACCTTTGAAGAGTTAGCTGAAGGCGTGGCATTTGCTCATAATCTCCACAAAAAAGTGTATGTGACGGTTAATAGCTATCTTCATAATGACGAACTAGATGAACTCCCCGAGTTCCTGAAAGAGTTGGAGCAGATCGGGGTAGATGCGGTTATCGTGTCTGATCCTGGCGTTGTGGCGATAGTTAAGGAATACACCAATCTCACCATCCATCTCAGTACACAGGCGAATACCGTTTCCTGGAGAACGGTGAAGTTCTGGGTGGATAATGGAGTAAAACGCATTATTCTAGCCCGGGAACTGACCTTTAAAGAAACTAAAGAGATATGTGAAAAGGTGCCGGAAGCCGAGATTGAGATATTCGTGCATGGTGCCATGTGTATCGCCTATTCGGGTAGATGCCTGCTCAGTGCCTTCCTGAATAACCGCAGTGCCAACAGCGGAGAATGCACCCAACCCTGTCGTTGGAAATACCATCTGGTGGAGGAAACGAGACCGGAGCAATATTTTGCCATCGAAGAGGATGGGAACGGTACCTTTATAATGAACTCCAAAGATCTGAACCTGTTTCAGGAATTACCTGCCATTATTAACTCCGGAATCCACAGTATCAAGATTGAAGGACGGATGAAGAGTGCTTATTATGTTGCGAATGTTGTAAGGACTTATCGTACGGCTTTGGATTATCTTGCTGCAGGAGTAGAGATACCTCAGAAACTCGGAGAAGAGCTGTTGAAGGTTAGTCACAGGATATACGGACCCGGGTTCTTTCATGGATTCGATTCCGATACCTCCCAGTTCTACGGATCTTCCGCCTATACACGAGATTATCAGTATCTTGGAAGGATAATTGCAACAGAGGATGATTGTGCGATAATTGAGTGCTACAGTAAGTTCAGCAAAGGAGAGGAGATTGAGCTGATTTTCCCTAACCCGACGGATGATGTTAGGGTACAGGTTACCCGTATGACTGATGATGACGGGGAAGAGATTGAGTTCACAAAACCAAACACGAATGTTCACTTATATACAGGCAATAAACTGACCGAATATGGACTTGTCAGGAAATATATTGCGCAAGAATAGTCTGATAACAATCGTTATCCTGCTGATTTTCAGCTCTCTGATGAGTGTGAAAGCCAGGCATCAGATGATTGTCGATGAGTTTGAAAAGGGTAATAAACAGGCTGTGCAAGACAGTCTGTCTGCATTTAAACAGTACGATTCCGAAGATACTGCTTTCTACAATCTCTATATGGGAAAGATAGAAACAAATCTGACAACAGCAGAGACTTTCTTTCTCAAGGCGATTAAAGAGGGACGAAAAGGTGCCTATTATGAGGACACATGTCTTGAGATGGGGAAGATTCGTTTCTTTCAAAGACGCTATAGCGATGCTGTGGAGTACCTTCAGCATATAAGGAGTATTCCTGAAGCCCATTTCTGGTTGGCAAGAGCATATTATAAAACCGGTAAACAGTTTGAACGGGCTCGTTCTGAAGCAGCTGTATATATCAGTGCTTCAACAGATGATGAAAGAAAAAAGTTAGCTTATTTCACTATCGCGGATTCTTGGGCGGACAATTATAGGTATCCCGAGGCAATCAAAGCTTTAAACAATCTAGCAAATGCCTACCCCGATATGCTGCAATCCCAGTATTATCTCCTTAAAATGGGTAACTACATTTTTAAAACCGAAAAACCCAATGATTCTTATGAGTACTATAAGCAAGTAGTTTCCATAGATCGCTTTACACCTTATGCTTATGAAGCAGAGAAGCAGCTTTACATATTAAAGACAATGTTTAAGTCCTCTGTTGATTTGTCCTGTCTTTATCCTGAAGGCGAGATCGAACCGGATAAGAAACCTCAGGTTACAATTAAGGAAGAACCTATTGTTGAAGTACCGAAAAAAGAGGAGATTAAGCCGGAAATCAGGGAAGATATAGTGGCTACTTTTGAAGCTATGAAACCTGTAAAAATTAACAAACCTGAGAAAGGTATGTATCTGCAATTGGGGCGTTTTTCGGTAGAGAAGAATGCTAATCAGGTTGTGGAAAAGGTGCGAAATTGTAAGATAAACAGCTGCTACTATATTGCCAATTATCAGGATCAAGATACTTTTGTTGTGCTTGCAGGTCCATTTGCAACAGGGACTGAGGCCGGAGCAGCGAAGAAAATATTGAAAGAACTGGAGATAAACTCCTTTTTAAGGGTCGTAAATGAGTAGAAAAGAAACTAAGCAGACACCTATGATGGAGCAGTACTGGAAGTTCAAGAATGACCACCCTGATAAGCTGTTACTTTTCCGGATGGGTGACTTTTATGAGACTTTCTTCGAAGATGCCAAAACTACTTCAAAGATTCTTGGCATCACGCTTACAGCCCGAAATAAAAGTACAGAGGATCCCGTTCCTTTGGCAGGATTCCCGCATCATGCCCTCGATAGTTATCTTGATAAACTTGTGCATGCCGGATTGAAAGTGGCAATTTGCGAACAGATTGAAGACCCTAAGCTGGCAGTCGGTGTTGTGAAAAGAGATATTATCCGGATTATTACGCCGGGTGCAATCCTTGACCAACAGCTTTTGGAAACGAATGCCAATAACTTCCTCGGTGCTGTATTCTGTTCTAAGAGTAAGGTTGGGTTGGCAATGCTGGATATTTCGACGGGTGATTTTCTCTTCTCAGAGATGAGAGAGGAGCAGTTGAGGAATGAATTGCAGAGACTTCTTCCTGCTGAGATACTTGTTCTCAATGAGGAAACCAAAGCTTTGATTGAATCGATGAAGCTTGAGAAGATACCACCCATTACGATTCCTGATTCCTTTAAGTATGACCCTAAAGAGTTGAAGAAGAGTATAAAAAACCACTTCAAACTTGCTACCTTTGAAAGTCTCGGTGCTCAGGATAAACTAACCGGAATCACGGCAGCTGGAATGGTTTTGACCTATGCTAAAGAGATGCAAAAAGATGATTTGAAACATCTTACCGAGATTCATTACTATTCGCTGAGCAATTATATGCAGTTGGATGAGGTTACGAGAAGAAACCTCGAACTGTTGCGTTCCATGCGTTATGGTGATAAGAACGGAAGTTTGTTCTCTGTTCTGGATGAGACCCAGACGCCGATGGGTTCTCGACTATTACAAAACTGGCTTCTTCATCCACTTTTGAGCAGAGAAGAGATTGAGAACCGACATGATGCAGTTCAGAATCTGATCCAGAAGATTACCTATACGGTTGAGCTTAGAAAGATGCTGGCTGATATCGGTGATTTGAGCAGACTCCTCAGTAAACTCGGTTCGTTGAGAATCAATCCCAGAGAGATTAATGCCCTTGCCGTCTATCT
>JAFGVF010000219.1 GCA_016938155.1 Candidatus Cloacimonadota bacterium | reverse complement strand
CGATAAAATTAAGCTTGGTTTCAATCCCTCCGGGTTACTTTGGTCAGGAGGTTATACTCGAAACAATCAATTCGGTTTAACTGTAGATTATCAAGCGTATTGCAAAAAGATAATCGAATATCTTTTAAAACAAGGGCAGTATGAAATTCATTTGATTTCACATGTGTTTTCTTTGAATCTAAACAATCCCGATAATGACCTCATTGCTTGTAAGGATTTAAAAAAGCTATATCCGGAGTTAATTGAAGCTCCTTTATTTGATTTACCAATGGATGTTAAGAGCTATATTTCTACAATGGACATCTTTATCGGTGCAAGAATGCATGCAACGATTGCTGCTTTTTCTACAGGAGTTGCAACAATACCGTTCTCGTATAGTAGAAAATTTGAGGGTTTATATCATTCATTAGATTATCCGTTCTTATTAAATGCATATGAAGAAGATCAAGAATGTCTCTTCAATAAGACAATGCAGTGGATTGTTGACTATAAGAATTTACAGAAAGCTGCCATATCGGCTGAACCTAGAATTCGAGACTTGAGCTCTGTATTTGAAGAGCATTGTGAAAAATTAATTCTTGAGTTAAGTAAGAAAATCTGAGGTGACGTATGCAAAGAATTCTTAGAGTAATTAAGCTGATAAAAAAGCATGGAGTAAGAAAAGGAATAAAGCACTTACTGATCACCATTAAAATTAAGCTGCGTGAAAAAGTCTATGAACATAACGGTACTCGTTTGCGTTATATTATCGAAGATAATCAATCCGATCAATTGATTATCATTTTTAGTGCCTGTCCGGAGCTAGGAATAAAAGCAAGATATAATTATCTGAATCTCTTAGATTCACATAAAGCAAATAAATTATGGATTCTTGATGAATATGGGCCGTATTCAAGAGGCTGTTATTATTTAGGTAAAATGCCAGAGTTTGAGGTAAGTCAAGCGACTCAGCATTTAATTGATTCAACGATTGCAAGATTATCAATTAAGAAATCCTATTATGTTGGTTCTAGTAAAGGAGGATGGGCTGCGCTGTATTTTGCTTTGAATAATCATAACGGACCAATTGTTATTTCGGGAGCACAGCAATATTTATTAGGGAACTTTTTAACATCAAATATGGAAAATAAACCCTTATTAGAGCTTTTTGAATTTATAACAGGGAAAGCGTATCAACCTGAAAATAGAGCACAAGTTGATGAATTAAATGATTTAATTCGGGATAAACTAAATAAAAACAAACAATGGAATGGAAAAGTATTTCTTCATTACTCAAACAAAGAGCATACTTTTGTCGATGATATACAGCATTTAATATCTGATTTGAGCAAAACACAAATTTCTTTTACGGAAGATATCAGTGATTATTCAGATCACGGAGGAGTTAGTTTATTTTTTCCGCAATTTTTAATTGGTGTTTTAAATAAACATTACAAGGAGGAGTAAAATGAGAAGTATTAAGAAGTATGTGGTAACTATTTTATCTTTGTCTTTATTAACTTCAAGCATAACGTCTGCAATGGTTGTACCATCGGATTATATGATTGAAAAAGTATTGCAAGAAGCAGGGAAAGGAAAAATTGAGCAAAGCTTACAAGAAGCAGATTATGATGAGAATCAAAAAGTGCGAGTTATTGTTGAACTAGAAAGTGTACCGGTTATTGAGTATGCAAATAACCAAGGAGTACATATGAATGACCTTTCAACAGGGTTTATTGATGAAACGTCACAAACCTTGATTGAAGAACAGAATGTTCTTATCGAAGATTTAGAAGAATCCATTGGAAAAATAGAGGTAGAACAGCAATTTACCGCTGTTTATAATGGTTTTTCTACTATAGTTGAATACGGTGAAATTGATAAGATTGCTGAACTTGAACAAGTGAAAAGCATTTCATTATCGAATGAATATGCTCGTCCGCAACCGCTTATGGTTTCATCGGGAGAACTAACACAACATACCTTTGTGCAAGAAGAATATGATATGAGTGGAGAAGGGATGGTTGTAGCCATCATTGATACCGGAATTGATTATCGACATCAAGATATGATATTGGACGAAGGGGTTATGCCGGCATTATCGGAGGAAAGTGTAACTAATATAATCAATAATGCGAATAATCCTCTATTAGGGCGTTATTATACGGAAAAAATTCCTTATGGATATAACTACATGGATCATAATGACGAAATCATTGATTTAGGTGAAGCTGCTTCAATGCATGGTATGCATGTTGCCGGTACAGTTGGGGCGAATGGTAATATTGAGAACGGCGGAATTAAAGGGGTTGTTCCTAATGCTCAGTTGTTAGCTTTAAAAGTATTCGGTAATGATCCGGAATTCCCATCTACATTTGGAGATGTAATCATTGCGGCAATTGATGATGCCATCATTTTAGGTGCTGATGTTATGAATCTTTCATTAGGCTCGACAGCAGCATTAGTGGATGAAAATGATCCGGAGCAGATAGCAGTTACAAGAGCGGTTGAAAATGGTATTGTTATGAGTATTTCATCCGGAAATTCTGCATACTTTGGAGATGGCTTTGATTTGCCATATGTTGAGAACCCGGATATAGGCGTCGTAGGTTCTCCGGGCCTGACGAAGGCTTCATTACAAGTAGCATCAATTAACAACTATCTTTCTTTATATAAATCCACCTTTACCATCGACGGTTTAGACAGTGAGCTCTATGGTTACGGATCAGATCAGTGGATGAGCTCTAATTATGAAATTGTTCCAATTGGTGGAACAAAGTTGGGTAAATCGGAGGACTACAATGATTTAGATGTTCAGGGAAAAGTAGTTTT
>JAFGVF010000218.1 GCA_016938155.1 Candidatus Cloacimonadota bacterium | reverse complement strand
GCTGTAACATAAGCAACCCCATCATAACCCTGGAAACCACCAACGCTATCATCACCCGATACACTTCCATAACTGTAGCAATTGTTATAGATCGAGTATCGTCCACTCCCGGCAAAACCACCGACATCTCTGGAAGAAGCTACTGAGCATCCGGAATAACAGTTAAAGAAATCACTGGCGATATCTGCACCGTAAACTCCACCGGCAGAACAGGTGGATGCTGTTACACTGCCTCTACTACTGCAACGATTGTATTCAGAATTTGTTGTATATCCGGCAATTCCACCGATAGAGCTACTACCAGACACAGTTACATCCGAATAACAATCCTGGAAGACTGATGAAACAGCAAGCCCCACCAGACCACCTATTGATGACCCGGTTCCTGTTACCTGTCCCTGACAGTAAATATTTGAAAGATTTGTCATGTGAGTTTCACCTGCAAGAATGCCAAGATATGTGTTTCCTTCAACACTGCAACCTACAAGCATCAAATCCGATATCTCTGATGAGACTACATAACCGAATAAACCGAGCAGACTGGCACTTGTATTATCTATCACAATATTCGAGACTGTATTCCCATTCCCGTAAAATACTCCTTCAAAATAAGGAGAAATGAGTTCCAGATTGGTAAAATCAAGGCTGGTGTTCAGTGAGAAGCTATGATCTCCCTGCCCGAATGCTCTGAGAAGGTTAAAATCGGTAATGGAATTCAGCTGAAAAATACCATCAGATTCAGTTAAATAATCGTTAATATCAAGATATCTATCCTGGTTAAACCATTCATTATACATATTAGTTTCGAGAGCTCCAAGAGTAATCAGATGCTGCCCGTTGATCAGAACAGACTCATAGTCGTAATAACTGCTAACCAGTCGTAAACCTTCACTGTGACCAACAAGTCCCCCGAAATGAGCATTTCCTGTGACATCACCTGAACTGAAGCAACCGGTTAGAATCGAATTACCGCATCTTCCTGCAAAGCCACCGACATCAGAATTTCCGTTTACTGCTCCTAGGCTGTAGCAATCTGTTATCTGCGAACCACCTGTGAATCCGGTGAAGCCACCTGTACTTGCCATTCCGGTTACATCTACATTACTGAAAGAATTGGAGATGATTGCAGAATCATCAACTCCTGCGAATCCTCCTGTGGAGCTATAACTCTGATTGTTGACTGTTCCGGCGGAAGAGCATCCCTCTATATGTCCACCTTTCACTTCACCGATAAAGCCTCCAATTCTGCTCAAACCGGTAATAGTTCCTGCAACTGAACAGTTTTGAACTTCACCATAATAATCCAACCAGCCGATTAAACCTCCAACAACCTCCTCACCTGTCACATTGCAATTACTCAAATGTAGGTTCTGGATAGTTCCTGCTCCAACATATCCGAAAAAAGCCTGCTGGAATGACTGGGGACGATTAATATAAATCCCTGTAATTTCATAATTCTGCCCTTGATAGTTCCCGTTAAAAAACATAAAGTCTCTTCCTATGGGTTCGAATCCTTCTCCATTATTCCAGTTAACCGTACTTGAAGCATCAATATCGGCAGTCTGAATAAAGTAGCTATCCCATGAATCGCTGTTTGTGCTTAACCATAGAAGATTATCAAGAGTACTAATTTGATATGGATCGGCTTCCGCACCGGAACCAATCGGCATCACTCCATCTGCAAATAAGCTCATGCAGATAGTAAACATAATAACAATGCAAATCGATTTCACATCTTTCTCCTAAATCTTATTTCATTAATATACACTTCTTTGTTGATGTATAACTACCATCAACACCTAACTTATAGAAATAAACTCCTGAACTGACCGACCTACCATTGTCGTCAGCACCTTCCCAAACTATAGAATGCTCGCCCTGTTGATATTGCTGATTGGTAAGAGTGCGAACTCTCTGACCTTTTATGTTGTATATGCTCAAATCAACATTACTGCTCTTTGAGATTGAGAATTTGATAGTTGTTTCAGGATTGAAAGGATTTGGGTAGTTGCCGATAAGTCTTGTTGGGATTATCACATCCGGAACGATATCTTCATCAATTCCGGTAGGAGATGAAACGCTGAGGAAAGGGAAACCGTTATTATATCCTGGAGTCATATCCCAATAGTTATCAGTACCGTTTGCAGTTTCTCCTACAAAGTCCCATCCTGCTGCTAAAAAAGTTCCCATATCCTGCATTTCCAAAGTAGTAATTCCTGTTCCTGATGTGCTGGTGGTAATGCCGGATGTTTCAGTATTCCAAAAACAAGCATCTATAGTGCTGCTGTTATCTTCAACATCAGTAAAACCAAAGACTTCTCCATTCCCAAAAAAATCCTGCCAATCTATAGAACCACTGAAGTAGCAGTTTGTGATATCTGAAAAAAATAAGTATAAAGAGAATCCACCTATAGAATTGTTACCTATAATAGAAACATCACTATAACAATTAGATACCTCTACATTAACTAATGACATTGCAAATCCACTTGCACATGCCCAGCCCTGACACATACCGGAAGTAGCTGAGTTAGTAATGGTAGTGCTTGTCGCACTTGCTACTAGACCGGCAGAATTACTCCCGATAAACACACCGGATACTCTGCAATTATTTACTGTAGAGTTAACTATCTCACCGCTAAGTCCGCCAATTGTTGAAATTGCCGTATTTGAACCAATATGTGCATCTATAATATTTAAATTGGAAATTTCAGCATCAGAGCACCGTCCGAAAAATCCCAGTAATCTATCAGTTTCAGAATCCAGGTTAAAGTTTAGAACACTAAAACCATCTCCGTTAAATGACCCTTTGAAATATGGGATATACAGACTAGAATAATTATTCATATCCAGATCATTAGTTAGAATGAAGTCGTAATCAAACTGTCCGAAATACAACAATTTCTCCAAATCATCACCTGAGCTAATCTGGTATATATTATTCTGACCGGTTAGATATGAATCAATGTTAAGAGTGAATCCATTATTCATCCAGGCTTCATACATATCATGAGGTAACGCTCCAAATGAGATATCCTCTCCTCCGTTTATCAGTACCGTCTCATAATCATAATGACAGTTTTGTATTCCATAATAGGAATTATTGAAAAGTCCGGCAACACTAGAGTTTCCTGTTACATTTCCGGTATTGTAACAATTTGTGACTGATTCCCCCGAAACACTTCCCGATAATCCACCTACTTGAGAATCTCCTGTAACATTTCCCGTATTATAACAGAAATCAGCATTTGAACTTGAATTCCCAAACAAACCTCCGACTGCATATTGATTTGCTGTAACATCTCCTGTATTATAACAATATTGAATTTCACCAGAATCTCCGTTACTACCTATTAAGCCACCAACTTCCGTATCTCCACATATAATACCTGTATTATAGCAATTACTCATCGTTGTTGTATAAGATGTAATTCCAAACAATCCACCAACGCCTGTGTTTCCACTAATATTACCTGAGTTATGGGAATTAGTAATTGTTACATCTCTTGCTACCATTGCCAACCCCCCACATATTCCATATAAAGAGGTAACATCAGCAGAATTGCTACAATTTGTAACCGTTATTCTATTCCCATTTCCAATCAATCCGCCTACGGCCATTTCCCCACTAATCACTCCGTTAGAGTGGCAATTTGTAAACGATGAATCGTATGCTTTTAAAGCAAGAGAGGCACATTCTCTTGCACCTTCTATTGCTACAAAATCCAGAGAAATATTGCTGAATTCCGCATTTGAAACATAACCAAACAGGGCACAATTAGGGTTTTGAGAATTAAGGAAAGTAAGATTATTTATTGTATAATTATGACCTTCTAAAGTCCCTGTAAAATATGGGATGTTAAGATTTGATGAACCACCTAAATCAATATCTGAATTCAATTGATAATCATAGGTTCCAATGT
>JAFGVF010000217.1 GCA_016938155.1 Candidatus Cloacimonadota bacterium | reverse complement strand
TTGTAAAATTCTTTATATTCCTCTTCCGTTACATCCTTAGGCTTACGGTTCCAGATTGCCTCTTTCTGATTGACAACCTCTTCGCCGAATTTTATCGGGAAGGGCATGAAATTGCAATACTTCTTAAGGATTTCATTTATCTTTGCTTCTTCAAGATAATGCTTGTTATCCTTGCTTACATGGATTGTGATAGTAGTTCCTACCTCTGACCGTTTCCCTTTACCGATTGAGTAATCTGTTGAGCCATCGCACTCCCAATGGGCAGCTTCAGAACCCTCTTTCCAGGAAAGTGAATCTATCGTGACCATATCTGCAACCATGAATGAGGAATAGAATCCCAAGCCAAAGTGTCCGATAATGTTTGCCTGCTTATCTTTGTACTTCTCAATAAAATCCTCTGCACCGGAGAACGCAATCTGATTGATATATTTCTCAATCTCTTCTGCCGTCATACCGATACCCTGATCGATTATCTGAATCGTCTTGGCTTTTTTATCCAGTACTACCTCAAGCATGTAGTCATCTGTGATTTCAAAATCAGGTTGCTCCAACTTCCGCTTGTTCATCGCATCAACTGCGTTGGAAATTAGCTCCCTCAGGAAAATATCGTGCTCTGAATAGAGCCATTTCTTTATAATAGGAAAAATGTTTTCTGTATGGATCGAAAGTTGACCCTTTTCAAGCTTCTCTGCCATCTTCATACTCCTTTTAAGATTAATTAGTGTTCCTATTTGAGATAAGGCAGAAAATCTGTCAATAACTTTTTTAGCACTTTGCTGGCTTGATTGCTAATAGCGTGCTTCTGCCTGATGATTACATAGCAACCCAGTGGTTCAAGTTATTTGATTTCTCAAATAGGATAGGTGCGTTACACTTACACTATTTCCACAATCTCATCAAAGCCTTTGCGCGGTCCCCGGGGATACAATGGTTTGGATTCGTCATGGTATCCAAGGGCTATTACCATTACCACGCTTTCATCAGGATGCAGATTAAAGGCAAATTTAATACCTTCAAAGTCAATTCCGCTCATGGGATGAGAATCGACTCCCAATCCCTTTGCTGCGTACATAATGGACATTGCAAGAAGTCCTGCATTGCTTTCTGAGAACTTAATCTGGCGTTCTTCTGTAGAGCCATAGAGAAACTTGGCTGCATTGCGAGCCCTTATCATAGCTTCATTACCCATTGCAGCTTCGAGGTTGTCCCAGACAGAGTTTTCATCACGATATGCACCTCTATCGCCAACTATAATCAAGCTGACGGGAGCAGTCTTTATCTTGGGTTGTTTGTTTGCTAAATCAAACAGCTTTACCTTTGCTTCAGCAGTCTTAACTGCAATTATCCGCCAGGGTTGCAAATTAAAGGCTGAGGGAGCCAGTACTGCCAAATCGATTATCTCTTTAAGTAATTCATCACTGATTCCCTTTTCCGGGTCGAAATTGTTCACAGCTCTTCTATTTTCCATAACTTTCTTGAATTCCATTTTAAATCTCCTTTTTCATCTCAATAAACAATAAATGTGCTTTTGATATCGCTTCGATATGTAGATTCTCTTCCACACTTTCCAAACCATCGCCTTCCTGAAAACTTTTCTGATTTACCAATGTCTCACCCTCTATCTGGACAACATAAACCTGTCTGGAAGGCTTTACTTCAAACTCCAATATATTGCCCTGTTCAAGCTCCAGGGCATAGATATTTGCATCCTGATGAATCTTCACAGGGGCTGATCCGTCTGTCCCCGAAACCAGGTGCAGGAATTGATTGTTCCGCAGATTCCATTCGAACCTGTAATCACCGTAATTAGGCTTATAGCTCTTTTTATCAGGCAATATCCAGATCTGTAACAATCTGGCAGTTACCTCTCCCCGATTGTGTTCACTGTGAAAAACACCTGTTCCAGCACTCATATATTGAACCTCTCCCCTTTGAATGGTATGCTTATTACCCATATTATCGGCATGGGTCAATTCACCGTCGATCACATATGTGATGATCTCCATATCCCTGTGAGGGTGGGTGTCAAAGCCGGTGTTCGCCTTGATTAAATCATCGTTTATCACTCTTAAGGGTCCGAAACTCATTCTTGCTGGATTGTAATAATCCGCAAAAGAGAAATGGAAGTGACTGTTTAGCCAACCGAGGTTGGAAGTACCGAGTTGCTTATTTTTATATATTTTTATCATTTGTTGTATCCTTTTGTTCACTCTCATAACCGTTCAGTTTCTTTAAGAGAGTAATCAGTTGTTCCTTTTCTTCCCGACATAGATTAGAAAAGCCATTTTTCAGATCTTCCAGATGCCGGGGGAATATTCTTTCAATCATTTCTCTACCCTTTAATGTAAGTCGGATATTGAAACTTCTTTTATCTTCTGGGCTGGAAATCCTGATAACATAACCGTCCCTTTCGAGATTTTTTATTACCACAGTCATATTCCCGCTGGTTGAAAGCGTCTTGCTAATCAGCTCATTGATACACATATCACCCAGATGATATAGGGTTTCCAATACACCAAACTGGGCTATTGTCAGCCCATATCCGCTGACCAGCTCCCTGGTTCGTTTGTACTCCTCGGAATTTGTTCTGGTAAGGGCAATCACCAGCTTCAAATTCAGGTTGTTCTCAGTTCCATAATCATTTTTGTTTTTCATCATGTCGAGAATATATCACTAATTAGTAATAATGCAAATAGAATTTAGTTTTATCAATAATTGCATCAGAGGTTACTATTCCCGAAACTCTGATAGACAGGCGAGGAATGCATTTCATTGTTCCAAGTGAAGCAGAGATTTCTTAGTTTACATAATATTATCTCCAGGAACTGAAAAATACACAGTACACACCTGTATTCATCATGCTTTTTACCATTCATCCCGATGCGTTGCTCCTGCGGGTCTCCTGCGGGTCACCTGCGGATATCTTGGGCAAAGGCGTAAGA
>JAFGVF010000018.1 GCA_016938155.1 Candidatus Cloacimonadota bacterium | reverse complement strand
TGAAAAGGATAAGGCAAACTATTCTCTTAGAATCTGTATGAATAAACAATGTTAACTCCATTTTTCTGATAATCCGGTTGGATATTCAGGTTGTTCAAACTTGAAGTGAAACCCTTATGAGGACGGGTTGCGATTACAGTTTGAATTGTACTGACAAGGTGGTTAATAATAAGAGCACTGACAGCGAAATTCTGATATACCTGATACTTTTGCTTAGTCTTTCTTATATCTCTGTATTTCATCCATTTCGATTCATTGCCCCAATCCCAACTTTCATTGCCGTAATAAGTATATTGGTCTATATAGTCCTGGTACTCTTGAGGACTGTTCTGATAAATCAGATAATAATTTCTTGCATTCATGATAATGGATTCATTATACGATTCACTGGAAACAAAGTTATGCATTGCCTGATATAAATCAGAATCACTACCTTTTTCAATCCCTGTATTCGCATAGGCATATTGTTGATAATTCTTTTCAGCCCAATCCATTTCGGATGAGAATCTAAACATGGAAAAGAGAATACCCAATTCAACTGAAAGAAAAACACTACCTGTGGTTTTTTGTCCAATATACATCTGTCCGGTACCGGGAATTAAAGCGGACATTAGGATCGCTTTCGGGCGTGAATATTCCTGAGCGTATCCTGTTGCAAGCAGGGCAAACAGGCACAGCATCAGTACTGCTTTTTTCATAGTCTAAAACCTCTTAGTTAGGTACACAAAAGGAGTTAACCGATTGTTTCTTTCTGTAAGGCAGTAATTTAGTTTCACATCATTAGCAACAAGCTGTTCCGAGTTGTGTTTCACAGTGAGTCTGATAGCATCGGCAGCACTCAGAATATGGTTCATAAGAATACCAAAGGTAATCATTGTTGCTTTATCATACTGTTTCTGAGCATCTTTCCTCATCGCTATATGCTTTGCCCTAAGAGCTGAATAAATAGTGTCTTCAGGCCAGCCATTGTAATTACTGTTCATGACTTGATTTCCGTTCCAATGAAAATCTGCATCGGTTCCGTCACCGTAAAATATGGGAGTAACCTCATCACCATTGCTATCAGTAGCGTAAGCGTCATACCAATCGCTCCAACCAAAGACATATTTGTCGTATTTGGAGATGTCCTCGTAAAAGTGTTGAGAATTATCATCATCAAGACGCCAGAAAGTGTCATCATAAACATCATTCAAGTATTTTTCTCTCAAAAAGGGTTCTATATGGTGTTGTCTATCTCTACTGTAATGATCATCAGCAAACTTCTCATAATCATCGGTAATTTTGTCGCCTTCAATCCGATAATAGATAAAACCAGCCCAAAGTCCAATTTCTAAAACTGGCCAAATGTAAGTTGTGAAGGAGCTCTTATTGGCATAAAAGTTACCTGTACCTGGGACGAGCATGGACATAACCATCGCAAGTCTGGCATCCTTGGCATTATCATTCATTTTGATAACTTCTCCCTGCAGTAGCAAAGAATCATCAGAGAAATCTTCTCCTTCCGCAGAAACATCCAATCCCTGAGCGAAAGCAGCTACCGTAATACTAACGAGCAGCAGAATTAAAACAGATAATTTCATAAACTAACCTCACTTCTCAATTGCAAATTTTATTTTCTTTGTATTTGTTCCATCTTTCAGGATACAAAAATAGACTCCTGAACTCATTTTCTTCATACTTAACGGAATATCGTAGTATTTTGCAGAATTATTACTATTTGTGACTTCATAGTCTCCGGTCATAACTTTATTGCCGGCTATATCATAAATGTTGTATTTACAATCTCCATTGGGGTTGTAAACCCTGAGTCTCGGAGTGATTGTTTTAACGGGATTCGGGAAGATAAAGGCATCAAATGTCGTTATCTGTGTAGAGCTTGTCCCATAAACATAGTCGAAAAAGCTTCTGAAACCATAGTATTGAACCGGATTATCATTATAAATCGTTGAACGGGAAAGAATGACTGATCTTGAATCCTCCGTGAACAGATGCATCAATTCGCCTGTATTCGTCAGTGGTGGGTCAATCAAATTATAATAATAGTAATCACCTTCAGCATCGGTACTGAGAGAATAACTTGCATTAGCAGCAATATCTCCTTCAACGGTGATAGTAAGGTATCCATTATTCACCGGCATTTCAACATTCCCTGAGACTATTCTCGGATAGCCTTTAGGTTTGAAACTGACATCATCAAATTTAACAGGAAAACCCTCCAACAACGAGTTATCTACAACTGCGAAAAGGTAGTTGCCTGCTCCCCAGAGTAGTACATTATCCCTGTTTCCGAATTTTCCCAACGCCATATTTGTCGGAGTAGCATTTGTATATTCTTTGCTATTTAATATCTTTGAAAATGAATAATCAAGGAACCCCGGAAGTTCACTATTTGATGTTTTGACGCCAAGCAGTTGTCCTTCTTCACATAGGAAATAATCCTTAACAGGTTGATATCCGGTGAAGTTGTATAAGTTTGACGCGTACTCAAATCCTAAAGGAGAGTTTCCGTCGATATAGAGGTTCTGATTATCGTATTCACTTATCCTATCTTCATAAATCACTGTCAATATCTGAGTATTATCCCAGAAATGGTAGTATCCAAGACTTAAAACGGCCTTATTTCCGTTATCAACATATAATGGGGAGAGTGTACCGTCGTTATGGAGTTGATGAACAACCAGACCGTTACTTGTCCCGAAACCAATCAGGGATTGAATTGTAGGCACATCATCAATGATAACTTCATTTTTAAAGTATATCGGGGCAGTTGTTACATCTCCCTCTACAACAAGATATGTTTGGTAATTAGGTGGAGAGATAACAAACAGTCTATTGTCTTTTACAGCAATAAGATATTCTTTACCACTGTTATCAGCAGCAATCATCGGCTCGAAATCAGGCGTTGTAAGGTCGGGTATCAATAATCCGTAAATATCTGTCCAAACATCGGTATAATTAAGCATCGTTCTGAACTGAAGACCATCCGTTGTAAAAATCGGAATCTCAAGTCCGAATTCCGATTTAAATTGGGGAGCTGTTCGGATTAGATTATCGTTCTGATATATTACTTCTGAATATACACTGTTGGCAATCCCGATACTTAGTCCCATGATTCCTGAGGGATTACTTTGGAACTCAATCTTGTAGTTTGAGGGATTACCATAGGAATCGCTTAAGGACGGCTTGGTTGCGTTGGAAAGTTCGGGTGCATGGTTAGCTTGCGGGTCATAATTCCAGTCAACAAATAGTCCGTCACTGTCAATAACCGGTTTATGCGGGAAGAAGTATTCATATTCTGTCCCTGCCCAATAATAGGAATAAGGTTCACCTATATCCTTAATATTGTCGGCTTCGATAATCTCCACACCTCTATGATACCAGTTAGTATTAACTGTATTGTTATCGAATCTTGTAACAGGTGTGCCATCATCATCAATATAAGCTACTTGATTTAGAATAGCATCATTAACTCTCC
>JAFGVF010000216.1 GCA_016938155.1 Candidatus Cloacimonadota bacterium | reverse complement strand
TGCTTAACTGATAAGGATTTATTAAATTATCATCAAGCCCGACATAAGTCCCTGCTGCCTTTAGGTAGTGATGGAGTAATCGGGAGAGTTTACCAAGTTTGCCTAATCCGGCGAAAAGCACAGGTTTATCGTAACCGGTTAAAAGCTCAGACAGTTTAGTAAGATCGCTATATGTATCGATATTTACAGCAAGTTTTAGATAAGCACAATCAATTTGAGATGCATCGGTAAGAAACTTGCGGATTTCGTTATAATCAAACTTCTCAAAGCTATGAAGAGACAGAATCAGATTATGAGGAGGCAGTAAATGCTTTTGCTTGATATAAAGCTTATACTCAAAATCTACCAGGCAGTCCCATTTAAGTATAAACTCCTTATATAGATTAAGTTTCTTTTCAGCCTCTAAGGCAAACTTACCACCTTCACTTTCATCCCTGATTGTAATAATTGTTTTAGATGTCGGTCTCAGGTTGGTCAGGTACGATTGAAAAGAATTTTCTTTAAGGTAATCAAGTCTGATTTCTATCAAATCAATATTTTCAACAGCGGGAATAGTATCCGAATTTGCAGGGATTGAAAGAATTATCATTTTTGCATTTTACCTTCAGCAATTATCGATTGCCATAGTGATTGAACCAACTCAGTGGATATTCCGAGCAATTCTGCCTTTGCTTTTAAATTATTAATCAATTCTACCTCTCTAACTTTGTCCGTCAAAGGGATAGCGTTATTTTCTTTGAATCTGATTATATCTTTCACAATGTTAAATCTATTGCGTAGTGAAATAAGTAAATCCTCGTCAACCTTGTCAAGATATTCTCTGAAATCTGCCAAACTCCTTTCAGACTCGGTTATTAATTTCTGATACGCACCTGCGTCAGCAAGAGAAAGTTTTAGCATGGAAAGCAGGACCGGAACGATTCTCGGAATCAGACAAACATCATGCCGTCCTTTTATTGATATGATCTTCTCATTTCCGTTTATATCTACTGTTTTTTGAGGGATTGATACTGATGGTACCGGCTTTACGGCAATCCGCATAACAATATCTTCCCCGGTGGAAACTCCTGCTAATATGCCTCCTGCTTTATTTGTTACAAAACCTTCTGAGTTCATTTCATCATTGCTGTCAATGCCCTTCATTGCTGAAAGGGAAAAGCCTTCTCCGAATTCAATACCTTTTACAGCTCCGACAGACAGCACTGCTTTAGCAATGTTGGCATCCAGTTTCTCAAATACCGGATCACCCCATCCGGCAGGTAGATTGCGAATGGTTATCTGGATTACACCTCCTACGCTGTTACCTTCCGTCTTTACTTGTTCAAGGTAATCTTTCAAGGTAGATAGGGTAGAGGGGTCAGTCCAATAATAGGGATTCTCTTTTGCAAACAATGTGTCACGATACTTAGGAGTCATGCTTCCGATAAGGAAAGTCTCAACAATAAATTCTACACCTTTGAAGAGATGATTCACAGTCTCTCCGGCGATAACTCTGCAGATTGTTTCTCTTCCTGAAATGCGACCTCCACCCCTCCAATCGTATATCTTGAATTTATTGAAAATACTGAAATCACCATGTCCGGGACGAAAAATATCTTTGATGGTTTCATAATCGGATGAATCTGCATTTTTATTCCGAACCAATATACATATAGGCATTCCGGTAGTAACACCGTTCAAAACACCTGAGATAATCTCAATTTCGTCCGGTTCAATCCTTGATGTTGAAGTTGCAAGTCCTGATGATCGTCTCTGAGCCAGAGCAGTTTTTATCTCCTCGAGGGGAAACTGAATCCCTGGTTTTACATCTTCTATAACCACACCTATTGCTGAACCATGACTTTCGCCGAAGGTTGTTATTCCATAGTGAGATGAGTAGTGATTTCCTCGCATGTATCCTCTTCAAATCAGAGTTTTTAGCTCTTGAATTAGTCGATTTATAAAGCTTTCTGTCAGTTGTTCGGGTTTTATAATCTGATTGTAACTGTATTTTTTATACCATGTAAGTTGGCGTTTTGCATAATTTCTCGAGTTCTGTTTTGCTGATTCAACACAATCTTCCAAGGGTTTGTTCTCAAAGAAAAAGGGCATAAATTCTTTGTACCCAACAGCTGTTAAACCGTAATCATCAGGACCGTAACCTCTTTGAAGCAATTCCTCAATCTCATTCAGTAAACCTTTCTCAATCATTCTGTCGAAGCGTGTGTTTATTCTCTCATAAATCTTTTCTCTATCATCAGTAAGCAGAATCCGATAAGCGATAAATTTCGGTTCTGATTTCTGCTCCTTCCAGTGATGAGAAATTGGCTTTCCTGTGTGTTCATACACTTCTAAGGCTCTCAGTATCCTCTGTTTATCCTGGGTATAAATATTCATTGCTGCCTCGGGGTCAATCGATTCCAGATAAGAATAGAGTGTTTCAAGTCCTTTCTCTACTAAATCCTCTTCCAGACGCAAACGAATCTCAGCTGGGACTTCTGGAGATTTGAACAATCCATGTAACAGAGATTTGATATAAAATCCTGTTCCGCCAACAACAAGTGGAAGCTTCCTACGATTATGCAGATCTTCAGCAATTCTTGTTGCATCTTCAGCAAAGTCTCC
>JAFGVF010000215.1 GCA_016938155.1 Candidatus Cloacimonadota bacterium | reverse complement strand
GGATAAACTCTGGATTTATGATCCTTCTTCGGACAGAACCATTCAGTTATCCGGTAATATGCTAAGGCAATCAGTGATGGGCTCCGACCTCTCGTATGAGGATTTCATGGAGGAGACTAAGTTGCAGGATATGTATAATGCTACCGTAACCGGAGAGGAAACTCTCAACGGAAAGGCCTGTTGGATTGTGGATTTGAAGGCTGTGAACGAGGATGTATCCTATACCCGTAGAGTGTTGTGGGTCGATAAAGAGAGCTATCTTGCCATGAAAGAGGAACGCTATGCCAAGAGTGGTAAACTCCTGAAGACAGCAGTTATAAACGAAGTCATGACCGTGGAAGGTCGCTTCTATCCCAAGAGTATGACCTTCAAGGATGAACTGAAGAAGGGCGAAGGTACGGAACTTATCATAGATGAAATCAGCTTCAATTCCAAGATCCCGGAGTTCTATTTTACCAAGGGAGCACTTAAGAAATAGGATTTCGTTGTTCGAAGAGGCTAGTTGTACTCTCCAGGGATGCGAGCCCTACAGTACGACATACTTACAGCTTGTCGTCTTTTCAGGGAAGCCGAACTCTGATTCGGCTTATCGAACGCAGTTCGATACTCTTAAGCGACCGTCGGTCGCTATGGCAAACTCCGATTTGCTACCCGTTTTCGTCCTGTAGCATTTTCTTTTAGCTATACACTATCACCATTCTCCGCATTATCTCCGTAGCTCCCGCCTCATTATACAGGGTAAAAAACTCACAGAAATCAGACACTAATCCGGCAAATGTGTTAATTCTTCCCGTAGATTTTGGGTATCTCAACCGCACTTCTCCCGTAGTGGCTACGGGAGACCTACGGGAGACCTACGCGTGGGCTACGGGAGAGGTACGGGAGGATACTTCATTAGCACTAATGATTTGGGGGACAGATTTTACTTCATCCAAAATGCTCTATTACAATTCTTAGGGAAAACATACCAGACCCCTACCAGTCTCTTACCCGACCCTTACCCAAATGGCTAAGTTATGCACAAATTGTGAGTAAGTGTTTTCTGCTCATTTGGTGTTAATTGCCCTAGAGCATTGAGGGAGCAATTCGAGAAGCCAGAAATTCTTTCATTTCGGGATAAAACTAAACTCCGTTTTTATCGTTCACAAAAATTTAACAGTTACTTAACAATTTCGTTAGCCCTCTAATAACAGGTAAATAGCAAGTACAAAATATTAACTTTACACCGAATTTGTTAACACAGACAGTTTTAAATTGACGGGAGAACAAAAACCATATCCTATGTTAATTAAATATTAGGTATCGGTTAAATCTGAATAAAGAAATACCGCAATTTGATAAACTAAAACAAAGTGAGTGAGGAGATTAACATTGTTTCTTAGCGTAATTCAATCACTATTCCAAGTACTTGGATCTTTGGGGATATTCCTTTATGGAATGCATGTGATGAGCGATGGTATTCAAAAAGTCGCAGGTAACCGAATGAAGTCGATTCTGGGATATATGACCAAGAATCGCTATGTCGCAGTTCTTACCGGCTTTATGATTACTGCCTTGATTCAATCATCATCAGCAACTACCGTACTGGTTGTAAGTTTTGTTAATGCAGCCCTCCTAAGTCTATATCAGGCTATTGGAGTTATCATGGGTGCAAACATCGGAACAACAGTAACGACCTGGATAGTCTCATTTGTCGGTTTTAAATTCAAGATATCGGCATTTAGCTTACCGTTAATCGGGATCGGATTACCCTTTATGTTTGCCAAAAGCAGAAACAAAAAGGATTGGGGTGAAGTACTGATTGGTTTCGGTTTGCTGTTTCTGGGGCTTGCCTTTCTCAAGGATTCAGTTCCGGACATCAAGAGTCATCCCGAAGTCTTAGCATTTGTGCAGCATTGGACAGGAAAAGGATTTTGGTCATATCTAATTTTTGTGGGAGTAGGTTCACTTCTTACGATAATTGTTCAATCATCCAGTGCAGCCATGGCGATTACAGTGACTATGGCATATAAGGGATGGATAGATTTTCCAACCGCAGCAGCAGTTGTGTTGGGAGAAAATATCGGAACAACCATCACCGCTTATCTTGCCTCGATTGGTACTACTGTAAATGCCAGACGGGCTGCCAGAGCACATTTCGTTTTTAACCTGTTCGGAGTGATATGGATGACATTTGTGTTTAAGTATTTTCTTGATTTTGTCATGAAAATTGCTCCCTGGGACTCTTCATTGACTACTAATTTTCCGCTGAATCTATCTCTGTTTCATACGCTTTTCAATGTCTTTAATACCCTTATCTGCATCTGGTTTATCAAATATATAGCAATTATCGTGGAGCGATTGGTCAAACCCGGTAAGGCGGATGACGAGAAGGTTGAATATACGCTTAAATACTTGAGGTCAGGTATTATGGATACTGCGGCATTGAATATAGAAACTGCCAGGCAGGAAATTAATAAGATGGCAGGAGTTGTCGAAAAAGCCTTTTATGACTGTATCAACCTCTTCTTTAATCCCACAAAAAAAATGGGGGATGTTGTTGAGAGCGTTCGGAGAGCAGAAGAACTAACAGATGTAATGAACGAAGAGATATGCTCCTACCTGATTGAATGCTCAAAGGATGCCGTTAATGAAAGAGAATCTAAGAATATCAGTGTAATGGTTAGAATCACAGGTGAATTGGAGAGCATTGCGGATAGCGTTTTCAGGCTTTTATTGCTTTTTCAGAAGAAATACGACCGCAAGCTTTCTCTGCATCCTACAGCAGAAAAGGAGATTCAGGAGTTCTCAGATATTATTAAACGCTTCATAGATTTCTACAAATCCCACTTGATTGAACATATCTCACAATCTGATTTTAGGCTGGCGAATGAACTCGAGATGAAAGTTGACGAGTCTCGTGATTTGCTTAAAAAAGCAGCCAGAAAACGCCTTAAAGAAGGTTCTGATGTCTATTCTGAACTATTATACATTGATATGCTGAAGCATTTAGAACATATTGGCGACTTTGCCCTCAATATCTCTGAAGCGTTGCATAATTATAAATAAAATTAACATCAATTTAATTGTAAAGCCCTGCTGAAATGCAGGGCTTTTTGCATCAAAGCTTATCGATTTTTTATGCATCAAATAAAAAATAATTTGCCGAAAAGACCTTAGTGTATAAATTGTGTTAGTAAACATTAACTAACAAGCAATGATAAGAAAATAAACAGATATCGGAGATGTTATGAAAAGAGATGTAATCAAGATTGATGAAGAGAAATGTATAGGTTGTGGTGCCTGCATTCCCGGATGTCCGGAAGGAGCACTTCAAATGATTGATGGTAAGGCAAGACTTGTCAGTGACTTGTTTTGCGATGGTTTGGGGGCTTGTTTAGGTGAGTGTCCTGTTGGTGCGATAGAAGTCGAAAAGCGTGAGGCTGAGCCTTATGATGAGGTCCGTGTGATGCGTGACAATATCGTACCGAAAGGAATCAATACGATTAAAGCTCATCTGAAACATCTGAAAGAACATGGTCAGACTGAGTTCTATAATCAAGCAATGTCTGTGCTTGTTGAGAAAGGAATCAAGATTGAGGAACCTGAAGAGAAGAAGCAGGTTCAGGGAGAATCCTGCGGTTGTGCCGGCTCACAGATAAAGCATTTAACACCTGATACTCCGGTTGCTGAAACCGTTACGGATGCAAGTTCACAATTGAGTCAATGGCCTGTTCAACTTGCTTTGATGAACCCCTCTGCTCCCTATTTTGATAAGGCAGAGCTACTTATTGCAGCAGACTGTGCTCCGTTTGCGTATGGTAATTTCCACCAAAGATTTATCAAAGGAAAGATAGTTATTATGTTCTGCCCAAAACTCGACCAGACTATCGAGATGTACATTGATAAACTTGCTCAAATCTTTACGCTGCACGAGATTAAGTCAGTGAGTATTGTGCGAATGGAAGTACCATGTTGCGGTGGAATGGAGATTATCCTGCAAAAGGCATTGGAAAGAGCAAATAAGGTGAAGATGGTTAAGGTAGATATTATTACAATAGATGGAAAGATAAGATAACCAACAAAAATGGGGGTAGCCTATTCAGGCTTCCCCGTTATTTTAAAGAAACGGCATCCCTACCTGATTTGCCATTCAGCAAACCGACTACTTCCTAAAAGGGCGAGGTAAATGACTCAAATAGAGCAAGTTCTAATCTACAATCTTGTAACCTTGAATCCCGCATCCTTGAACATCTCAATAAGCCCATCGTCTCCAAGTAGATGTGCAGCACCAACGACTACGAAGAGAGTCGGATAGTTTTGAAGTGATTCCATGCTTTTACTGAACATGGTATTATTTCTGGAGATAAGAAACTCCTGATTAAACTCCTCGAACCCTAATACCCCGGTGTCCTTGAACATCTTCAGTATCTTCTTGTCATCCCCCTTAACCCATAGTTTCACCAGCTCCTTAAGTTCTTTCTCGCTTTCTTTCATTCGTTTGATGGAATCATTTAAGATATACTCGGCTGCTTTATCGGACATATTGAGAAAGATGGTCAGCTGCTGTTCCATACCTTCAAGTTCAATTACGGGTTGATTCCGGTGATGTGCCTGTTTCAGAAAGGCATAGTCGATTCCGAGCTCAGGTTGAAGATTGGTCTTTTGGAGTGACATTGCCTCCAGAACAAGGGCAAGAATTCCAGGCTTCAGCTTACTGATCCCAAATCCCATCATCAGAGAACCGAAGGGGGAGCTATCTTCATCAAAACTCTTGAAGAAAGTATTTAATTCGTTGTAGGTTGCAGGGGTAAGGTGGTTCTGAAGACTGTCACCATCTGCATAAAACATCTTTCCCAACATGGATATAAGCGAACCTGTCAGACCGGAATCTTCCTTATCTTCAGCAGCAGCAAAACCTTCCATTTCTGCGTAGATATCAGCTTCCACAGCTATCGCATCCGACTCATTCAGGGATTTCCAATAAGCATCGGAAAGTGGATACATGCTCATATCTCCTGCATGTATTGACCCTGCAAGATAAATGGTGTTTTCTTCCTTCACCGCTTTCCAGATGAAGTTCTTCCCGGCAGGGGCAGCATAGATGTTTGTAAAAAGTATTAAGATGATTGTTATCAGTGAAATTCTTCCATATTTTCGCATTATTAAGCCTCCTGAAAATAGTGATTGACATTAATAACTATTTTATTTGAATTTACATTATGAAACTATGCCCTATCTGTAAAGAAGAAATGCTTGCTAAATTAGATGACATTAACATCGTCTATCATTGTCCACATTGTAAAATGGCATATACTGGTATAACACTATTACGCAGGAATGGTAAATCAGAGGAGTTTCTGCATAAGTATCGCAATCTTATTACAGAGCAGGGCACAGACGGCAATCACTGTCCGACCTGCAACAGAGTGATGAAAGCAAAAACAGTGGCTGAACTCCCCGGTAAACCTCTTGTAGAAGTGTGTAAACTTTGCAATTTCCTCTTTCTTCCTGAGGATAGTGTGGCTGCAATACCGGCTGAACCTGCACATCTGAGCTTAGATGAACAGCTTTCAGAGGAAACAAAAGAGCGAATGAAACGCCTTGAGTTGGAGATGAAGGCAAAGACACCCGAAACAGATACGGTATTTTCAACAAACATAACAGTCTGGCAAAAGATATTACTTTATTTGTTCCCACGCTTGATACCCGCTCCCATTGTCAACAGAATACCTATTGTTACCTACATCTTTGTGACAATATTGGCATTCTCTACTCTTTTCGGCTCATTCTTATATGATTTATTCAAGATTGAGACTTTATCCCAATGGAATCCATTCAATATTCTCAGTGATATGATTGGAGCAAATGGAGTTATTGGAATAACGAGTATTTATCTACTCTTAATGATGGGAACGAAAGTTGAAGATGTTATCGGGAGGAAGGCATATATATGGTTAATTGCGTTGACTTACATTCTTTATTTTGGCACTAAGCTTATTTTCCAGGAGTCAATGCTCTATCCATTCGGGGGAGTTATGTCGGTATTTTTCACAATACTGATGTTCTTCGTATATCTATTCCCCGGAAGTTACATCAGGGGATACTTTCTATTTATGTGGTATATGGGTCTCAGACCTTATCAATTTCCGTTGTGGATATTTGCCTTAGTCATTGGAATGGGTATTATTGTAATGAATCTTGCGTTCGGATTTACTCTTCAAACCCTATTTTCTCCCATCGTAATCGGATTCTTCTTACCTCTCTTCTTCATAGTATTTCTTGGAGGTAAAAAGTATATCTTCCGTAACCTCCGGTATCAACAGGAGGAGAAAGAGGACCCTTACGGGATGTAAATCAGCTTACAAAGCCTCTCAAGCTCTTCTCTGTCGATCTCATCAAAGGTATTGAATTCAAAGCTGTCGATGTCCAGCACGGCGGTAACTTTATTGTCTAAATCAATAATCGGGATAACAATCTCGGAGTTTGTTCTGCTGTCACAAGCGATGTGTCCGGGGAAATCATGAACATTCGGGACAACTTGAGCTTTTCCTTGATTAATTGCAGCCCAGCATACTCCTGTGTTACCCTTTAGGATCTGACAGGCAACCGGTCCTTGATATGAGAGCACTGTTAACTCTCCCTCGACCAGATGATAAAATCCTGTCCATGAGATGTTTTCCAGTTTGTGATGCAACAATGCGGAGAGCGTTGCCATTCTGGCGAAAGTATTAGTGGTTTTTGTGAGTAATTCGGTGTATTGTTCATATATTCGTTGGTAGCGGTTTCTTTTATCCATAATAACCTCTAATTGTTCTTTTCCTCAATATTCAATTTTACTCCTTCTCCACAGTTGAGGCAGATGTCAAACTGCTTTCGGTTCGTGAGTATCGCCTTGCGGAAAGCCATGAATTTCCTGCCTTTCCACAACTCAATAAAACTGTAATCTTTGATATTTCCGAGTTTAATTGAGCCTTCTTTATCAAAGCAACAGACTGCCATATCCCCGTTCCAGTTGATAACGGGATTCGTCCAAATCCGCCTGCAACGGTTCCTTATTCCGAATTTTAGTTCAAAGTTATCCCCGTTTATCTTGTATCTGCGGTACTTGGGATTTTCCGGTAGATAGGTATATACATCCTCTTTGGAGTATATCTGAACAGTTTTAAGGCGAAGCTGGTCAACCTTAAGCTCATCAGCGAGTCGGCGGATAGCTTCAATCTCATGTTCGTTATGCTTCATTACAAGAAACTGTAACTCAATAACGGGCGTATCGCTTTTAAGTCTTTTCTTGGCTTCCATGAGAGCTTTTACATTGTTTATAACCAAATCCAGATTACCGTTAACCCTATATTTGTTATATGTCTCCTGAGTTGCCCCATCGATAGAAACAATAAGTCTGCCTAAGCCTGATTTGACGATACTGTCATGGTTCATAACAATGTTTGCATTAGTTGAAGCAAGAGTATATAATCCCATTTTGGAGGAATAGGCAATCATCTCTGTAAAATTAGGATTCAGGAATGATTCTCCCTGATTCCAGAGGACATTGATATAACTATAGGGTTTTATTTGGTCAATAATGCATTTGTACATCTCAAGAGTCATGAATCCCTTTGCCCGTTGAAGCGAACCATTGCCGGAAGGGCAGAGTGGGCATTTCAGATTACATACATCCGTAGGTTCAATCATCACAGCAGGAGGATAACCCCAAACCAGTGGTTTTCGAAGAACTACTGAAAAAGCATAAGATGTGTACAATAAAGCTGAATTCCATAACTTATGGAAATTGAAAATCCGTCTGATAAGTAAACTTGTTGACTTTAGCATATTCTCCTAATCGGTAATAATCAGTTTCCCGAGCTTTTTTACGGATTCAGTGCCGTCAAGGGATTTAGCAGTGAGATTATAGAAATAGTTACCTTTGGCAATTTCGTCACCATTAGAGTCTAAACCATCCCACTTTATCTGGAGATAATGAGAACCACTCCCTTGAAGGGTTCGGATTTTCCTTCCCGAGAGAGTGAATATCTTTAAAGAGACATCAACAGGTTTATTGACTACAGCCGTAAAATAGCCTCCATCTTTAGGCATTGGATTGGGATAGGGAAACATGTCGGTTAGGTGTAAATCCTCTGATGTGGTCACTTTGAAGTTTACAGTTTCTATCCCCAAATTATTGATGTTGTCATAGGCAATCAGTTGTAAAGAGTGAATTCCGGGCTTGAGTTCAGTGAGGGTTGAGGAATAAACCACAACTGTAGAAGAGGATTCTTCATAGATGAATTCATCTGTGATGTTTGAAACCGTAACCCCATTATCAAGTGACATCAGGATGGGATGACCTGAAGAATTGGTTATATTGATTCCTGATTCATCCTCAATCTTAATTATTAGTGAGGGATTGCATGAAACAATATCACCGGATTGAAACTCAGGAGAATCCAGCAGGATTGTTATTTTGGGGGATGTTGTATCATTAGAGTAAAGAGTTTGATTATAAATCTTGATGGGATTTAGGGAAGAGATATAGTCTTTTCGACTTGTCTCATCATACAGATAAGCAATAATGCGAGCTTTATCACCGGCTTTTGCATCATCCGGGATAGTGAATCCCGAGCTAAAGCTATTATCGGATACAGGGGAAGTTCCCTTATAAATGACCTTACCTGCATAAGAATATCTCTCTGAATTCGGTAGAGTTCCGGAAGCGTCATTATCAAAAGCTAAAATTACTGCTGTCTCAATATTGATTGAATCCCCTGTATCTCCCTGAAATTGTATCATTTGTCTCTTCCAGAATGAAGGAATGGGCTTGCTGTCTTCTGTTACTACAAGAGGATTGATGAGTTTAGGGAATCTCCAGTTTAGATACGGGTCACCGAAATAGTTAAATTTTATACTGTTATATGTGTATAGTGAGGTCGTTTTAGCTCTGTAAAAAGCTTCCATCGGGCTCACTTCATTGTTAACAAGCTCAGACATAACCTTCATGGCAAAGATGTGACTCTCTGCTCCAAGACAGATTCGAGAGGCTGTTATACTTGCAATAACTCCACCTTCAGATTGAAAGAGTAGATTTCTCCCCAGGCAGTCAAAATCATTACTGTCAAACTGCCCGACATTGCAGGAGGCAGCAATAAAGAGAGGCAATCTATTAGAATTAGCTAATCGTTTAACATCTGAGGCGAGATTAAAGAAGTTCTCCTCACCCAGTTTATCTGCATGTCCATGCCCCATATAGTACCACAACATGACACCATTATTAAGAGTGTTTATCAGTGTATCTCTAACAGCCGGCTTATTGTTAAATGCATCGCGTTCATAATCTGTTGCATAGATACGCTTTACCAGCTTGTTTGTACCTATTAACTGCACTGCTTCCTCAATATCTTCCGTGAAATAGTATTCATCATCAGTCGAGTTGTTATTCTCATCATCAGCCATTAGCAGTACTGAATTTCGCCACCAACCTGTGTGAAGAGTCGTATAATTCTCTTCAATACGAGTCAGGTATAGACCAAACTCTTCTTGTGAAAGAACAGGTATTCTGGCAATTCTCACTTCCGGTAATTCTGTCTGGATAAACATAGTGAAGAAGTCGTCACTTGT
>JAFGVF010000214.1 GCA_016938155.1 Candidatus Cloacimonadota bacterium | reverse complement strand
GTTTTCTATTCTAAATAAATATCAATAAAAATGAGATTACAAGAGCATAAATCGCTGTTGATTCCGAAACTGCTGCTCCGAGAAACATCGTTCTGGTTATAGTTGGTCCCTGATGTGGGAAACGACCTAACATATCAGTGGCTTTCCCGGCTACGAAGCCGATACCTATTCCGGGACCAAATGTCCCGATTCCAATTGCTAAAGCCGCTCCGAGATAACCAAAAATCCTCACGACTATATGACCAGCTGTTACATCAGCAGGAGTGATAGGTGTGGAATACAGTAAAAGTAAAGATACAACAAGGGCAAAAATAGCATCTGTCTGGGCAAGAGCTTGCCCAATCAGCATGGTTGTAGTTATTTTATTCTGCTGGTCAGGCATTCTGCCAATAGACTTACAAGCTTGGGCTCCCGTATAACCCGAACCGAATCCGGGACCTACACTGCCCAATCCAATAGCTACACCGGCAGCCATCAAAACTCCCAGACGATACCAGCCGGCTTCAGGATTATTCAAACCACTGAAGATAAGCAATAAGGAAACAACCAGACCGAATATCGCTCCGGTCTCTGTCACTGCTTGACTTATCAACATCGTTCTAAGCAGACCATCTCCTGATTTGGGTTGTCTCATCAAGGCAAAGGATGCCTCACCGGCTGTCTGTCCCTCACCTATTCCGGCACTCACAGAGGCGACTCCCGTCGCAATTGCGGCACCAAGATATGCTGCTACATTCAATATTCCAGCTGTTAATACCATTCAAAACCTCAATTAAATTTATTCTTCAGTGATGGCTACTGCCAGATAACTCATGGCAAGCATCGCAAACACGAATGCCTGAATCGAACCTGCAAAGATTCCGAAGAATCCGTACAGACCAATAGGCACGATTATTAATTTTGTCAGGGAAGACACCACGAGAATGATGATTCCACCACCCATGATATTTCCAAAAAGACGGAAAGATATGGATACAACCTTAGACAACTCGCCCACGATATTAAGGGGAGCAAGAAACACCATTGGTTCACCGTACTCTTTCATATATTTCCACAAACCCTTCTTCTTGATCGACATGAAATGCACTACTGCTATCGCAGCAACGCCAAGTCCCAACGGGACATTCAAGTTCCTTGTCGGCTCTATAAAGCCGGGAATGGGTATGATTCCGATAAGATTACTGAACCAGATAAAGAGAAACAGCGTTAGTAAATAGGGAGTAAAGTGTACATTTTTTTGCCCGAGGGTATCACGAACCATTCCCTCTGCACCGGCATAAAATGATTCACCGACGATCTGAAGTTTACCCGGATAGAACTTAACATTTCTTTTTATAATAATTGCCAGAAAGATGAATAACACATCTAATATCAGCAACATCCGCAATAATTTGAAGGCATTTATTGTGCTGGCATCACCGAATATCTTGTGAAATGCAGTATAAAGACCAATACTTTTATAGGGAAGATGTTCCCTTATCGAATGCAATGCCTCAGTATTACTTTCTTCCTGATAAATCTTGATGATATCTACATTGGTAAGTACTTTATCGTGATGTTTGAGAACCATTTCATGCATGTATTCAGATTCCCTGAAGTGACCATCCGGTTGAGTCTCAGCTATGATTTCTTCCTGAAGAGATTTATCCTCTTTTACAAGCCTGATTCCTGATTTTCCGGTTGCAGGGTCTTTACCTATTACAATTGATTGATTAAGAAAGAATGAGAGACCAAATTCAATGACAAAGAAGATCGCAACAAGTCTCAATAGTTTCTTTTTGTTCGACATATCAACTCCACTATTTATTGGTAAATCGGTCACTTATAACCGATTCTATCAAACTCTTAGAAAAGATAACACCTTGAGCAGCTAATAGCCCAAGACCAAAAATTAATATATCCGCCTTCAATAATTTCACTACCACCAACGCATAAACTATCAGAAACAGGTAGCGAAAATAAAAGGCTTTCACCGTTTTAATCTGGGCACTCTTTGCTATGGGACCGAAGGCACTTGCAGCCGCTATATACATCCAGAAGAAGTTAACAGCACTCCCCATGGAACCGAAAAACCAGCTGTACGCACCTTTGAAATTCGTCGGTATCAATAGAAGTGCAGGTATATTTGTCAAGCAAATAATCACTATTACTGAGATTACGAACTTACGAGTTGTCATTCCCGTTATCCTTTATCTCTTCTTCACTTTTCTCATTGAAGTTATAAAACCTGACGATTAGTTTATAAACTCCCAGAAATCCACCTGCTACCCCAAGAAGAATGAATATGGCCAAGAAAAGAGGCTGACTTTCAAATTTACTATCCAACCAGAGACCGAAAAGCAGTCCCATTATGATGGAGATTATCATAGTCAAACCTGTCTGCCCCAAGAGAGTCAGGTATTTTGTTACTTCAACATCGCCTTTAGTAATTTTCTTTAACAATCTATTGCTCCTTTTCCCTCTCTTCCCACATCCCTTTAAATAGTCAATCAAAATTGATTTTGAAAAAATAGCCCATAACTTTCTTATCTGTTGAACATATGTGTCCTGTCCCTCTCTTACGCCTCTCCTGCGGGTCACCTGTGCCATACATAGGGTACTCTTGGGCAAAGGCGTAAGAGGGGCGGAAGAGAAACGGTAGTCAAACCTGTCATGGCTGGAAGCGGATGATTGGATGATCCCGATGAAATAGTCATATCTCCTCAGCGGTTTACAAAACCATTTCCCCTGAAAGATGTTACAAAATCAAGGCAAGTTCAATCTGTTCCTTAAGGTTTTGGATAGAGTTTTTGTATGTAAATAATTCTATGGCTTGTAAACCGATTTAAGGGATAAACAGAGGATAAAGTCGGGGCTAAACTTGAACAGTCCAAAATGGGTACTTAATAAAATGAATAAAATTTAATTGACAATTAACTTTAGCAGTTATAAATTCGTTTGGTTATGAGTATTATGAATGCTTTACTTTGTAAAAATAAGGGGAAAGGAGGAGTGTTTATAACTATGAATCGGTTTTTAGGATTGAGAAGATACCCGGAGGTATCAAGTTTAAACAAAAAAAACTATACAAGGAGATATCAAGTATGAAAAAAACAATTTTGTTTTTATTCTTATCCCTTTTAGTAATGGGTTCTGTTTTTGCTGTAGGTGGTGATGATTTTGCTTCCGCAGTTGCAATTACAAGTTTCCCATATACTGATACAGGCGATACAACAACCCTAACCAATGTAATTGGAAATCCTTCCAACGATGCATTTTATATCATTAATTCCCCATTGGCTATTTTAGATTTGGACATCAGCCTTGAATTTTCCGGCTATGACACTTATCTAAGAGTTTATGCCGCAGACATGACAACACAGTTGTGGGATAATGATGACTTTTATGGGGCAAATTCAGCTCTCTTTGACCTAGCCCTTGATGCTGACACTGATTATTACATTTGTGTAGAAGGCTATAGTGCTAATAATGGTGCATATCAAATTGATGTAACAGCTGTACTCGACAATCCAAGTGCTCCCGGGGATGTTTCAAACATCATGCCTACTGATGCCCAAGCTAATGTAGCTCTTGATACCACTCTGAGCTGGGATTTCGGTGCAAATACTGAGACTTATGATCTGTATTTTGATACTGTTAATCCACCAGTTGCTCAGGTTGTTACTGATGGAGAAGCAGTAGTCGGTCTCTACACTCCGCCAGCAGACCTTAGCACAGCAACAACATACTATTGGCAAGTTGTTTCCAAGAATAGCGGAACCCGGTTTGAAACAGCAAGTGACGTTTTTAGTTTCTCTACAGTCCTTGGTGGAACTATTATTGAGATTGGTACGGGAAGCACATTCAATATGGGACTACCTGTTGAACCTTACTATGGATACACTTATTCTCAATGTATTTATTTACAAAGCGAAATAAATATGGACAATAAGAGAATCGAAAAGATTTGGTATCACTATAATGGTGCTTCCGACCTTAGTGCTACGACACAATGGGTAATCTATTTAGGGCATACGGCTAATAGTCAATTCGCTACAACTACCAGCTGGATTCCTTTAGCAAATCTAACTAAGGTTTTCGAGCATACTCTTGATCCTTATCCTACTGATGATGGCTGGATAGAGTTTGTGCTTGATACTCCTTTTACATATAACAATACAGATAACTTAGTTATTGCTGTTGAGGATAATCAGTCAGGTTATGAAACCGGTTCTGATGAATTCTATTGCACAGCAACAAGTGGTGTATATAGAGGCTTGCAGTATCAAAGTGACGGCACAAATCCAAATCCTGCAACACCTCCAACCGGATCAAGAAAAGCCGGTTATGCCAATGTCAGAATGGAATTTGGTGATTTACCGGAAGTTCCTGAATTCATCATAACCCCTGAATCAAAGGATTTCGGTACTGTCTTTACAGGATTTGATTCAGACCCTCAAGTATTCACTATCTCCAATAATGGTGGTGCAAATCTTGTTATCGCAGACCCTATTGCTTTAGAAACCGGGGAACACTTCACATTAACTGATTTGAATAGTTATCCTCTGACAATTTTACCTGCAGGGTCAGCTAACTTCTCTGTTACTTATAATGCTACAATCGCAGGTGAAGTAACCGATAATGTTATCATCGTTGATAATGTGACTCGAACTGAGCATAGTATTCCTTTAGCTGGTACAGGCTTTGAAGCAACAGTTTCTTCATTCCCATTTACTCAGTCTTTCGATGCATCAACATTACCTCTTGGCTGGGTTATTGATCCAACAACAGGAGCCTGGACACTTTCACAAACTGAATTTGGAGGACATGGAGCAACATCTGAACATACAGGGAACGGTGGTTATTACATTGGGATTGATGACTCATCTCCAGATATTGTACCTGCTCATTTATATTCACCACCATTTAATTTCTCATCTTTGAGCAATCCTACTCTTTCCTTCTGGTACTGGATTGGCGATGCTGCAAACGATTCTGAACTACATATTGATGTTATTACTGATTTAGGAACAGATGCATCTGTCGGTGTATTTACAAATCCTGCTGGAACAGCATCAAATGGTTGGATACAAGCAATTGTAGGTCTATCGGATTATGTCGGGCAAACCGTATCTCTTGATTTCAGGGGAATGGAAGATGTTCCGGATTATTCCGGTGATATCTGTCTTGATGATATCTATATTTTTGACAATAGTAATCCGCCTGTATCTGCAACCCTTGTTTCTCCTGCTGATGCTGCTTCTGATGTAGCTCTCACAGGTAACTTGTTATGGAACGCAGTAAGTTTTGCTGATGGATATGATTTATACTTCGGAACAAATAATCCTCCTACAAGCATCCTAAATGGTGTTGACCAAGGGGATGTTCTTACTTATGCATATTCAGGACTTGCAACAGGTACCACTTACTATTGGCAGGTTGTTCCATACAATGTAAATGGTGATGCCATTGATTGTCCCGTTTGGAGTTTTGAGACAACCGCATCAGTACCTGCACCATCTACAGTTAGTGCTCCTTTAGATGGAGCAACAGGTGTAAATTCCTATGGCTCTTTAGTATGGAATGTAAGCACCTTAGCTGATGGTTACTACTTATATTTTGGAACAAATACACCTCCAACTAATATTGAAGAAATGACTGATATGGGATCCAATATAAGTTACAGCTATGGTCCTTTAGCATATTCAACAATGTATTATTGGCAAGTTGTTCCCTATAATGCTGCAGGTAATGCAGAAAGTTGCCCAATCTGGTCATTCACAACACAGGCAGACCCAAGAATTTATGCTCCGTATTATCAGTCGTTTAATGGATCAACATCCATTCCATCTAAATGGACTTCAAATATGGCTGTAAGAGCTGCCTGGGGTATAGGCGGAACAAATGTATTGTATAAAAACCTCTGGAGTAGTGCTCCAACTGGTTATGCAGTCCTTGAAAACATGACCAACATTGGTTCAGATGATTATGTAAAGATGTACTACAGAATCGTTAATTATACTGGTGCTCCCAATAATCCAACTACACTTGGTTCGGGTGATGCAATTACACTTAAAGCATCAACTGATGGAGGAGGTACTTATTCTACTCTCTATACAATAAATAGTGCTAATCATACTCCATCTACCGCATATAGCTATATTCAGGTCCCCTTATCAACATATGCAGGTTCTGATGTTAAATTCCGGATTGAAGGTCAATGGGGTACTGGTGACTGGTACATCCTAATAGATAATTTCTATGTAGGACCTGTACAATCTAAAGTTATTATCTCTGAAATAGGAACAACTACACCACAATATGTTGAGTTGTATAATGCAGGAAACATTCCTCAGAGCTTGAATGGATGGTCTTTACAGCAACAAGATCCTTCAGCAACTACAACAATTAACTCAGGTGTAGAAACTAAT
>JAFGVF010000213.1 GCA_016938155.1 Candidatus Cloacimonadota bacterium | reverse complement strand
TGAATATATTTGCGAAGTTGATGCATCATCTTATGTTTATCCGGCTAGTTTGGGTCTGTTCTCACCTGAGGGGATAAGAGTTCCATTCGCAGGATTGCTGTCAAAGCAACCGGATGCTATTTTCCTGATGCTTATTTCAAAAGCAAAGGGTGATATTGAACTTGACTTTCCCACAAATCCAAGAATCTCAGAACTGTGTCCGTTCCAACCCACAAAGAATATCTTTAACTTTCCCAACCAGGGACTAATCACTAAACTTTCGGATTATCAAGGCTTTGACTTTGATGTTAACCAAGCCCCGGATTTAACAATTGTCTTGGCTTTTCTCTCTTTGTTTGCAACAACAAGTTCTATTTTTAGAAACATTAATCACCTTCGGTACAAAGAGTCGGACAGAGTGCAGGGGCTTGTTGATAATTTCTCGAGACTCGGGGTTGAAATCAATGTTGAGGATAATGTTCTTACGATTGAGCCTTTGACCAAGGAACCTGCTAATGTTCTATTAGATACACACAATGATCACCGTTTGGCTATTATATTCTATATGCTAAGCTTGCTTTTCCCTCAAGTTTCAGTATCGGAGACTGAATCAATTGCTAAATCATATCCTCGTTTTTCTCAGGATTTGGAAAAACTGGGTATGAAAAAAGGGGCGGTTGCCCCTTTAAACTAGTTCAGAGTAATAATAGTTCCTGTTTTACCTGCCAAAGCTTCACTAAGAAACTCATGGGAAGTAATAATCACTCTTTTACCACCTTTTTCGAGGTAGTCAATAGCAGCGAGTATCTTTGGTCCCATACTTCCTTTGGGGAAGTGACCTTCAGCATGATAACGCTTGGCATCCTCTACATTCAGTACAGAGAGCTCTTTCATCTCAGGTTTACCCCAATTTATAGCAACTTTCTCAACACCTGTAAGGATGATAAGAGTATCAGCTTGAATCTGGTTTGCAAGTAATGCTGAGGCAAAATCTTTATCAATAACAGCATCAACACCTTCGAGAGTGTTATTCTCTTCAACATAAACAGGTATTCCACCGCCACCACAGGAGATAACTATAGTTCCGTTTTCCATTAAGGTTTTAATCGATTTGGCAGGAATAATGTCTATTGGCTTGGGTGAAGGAACAACCTGTCTCCAGCCACGGCCGGCATCTTCAACCATTGTCCAGCCAAACTGATTCTGCATCTCTTTTGCTTTAGCTTCAGTATAAAATGGTCCAACCGGTTTGGAAGGGCTTTGCATACTCGGGTCATTCTTATCAACGACAACTTGTGTAAGAATTACTGCAACATCCTGCTCAACTCCTGCTTTTTTTAGAATATTTTGCAGACTTTGATCAATCATATAACCCATTGTACCCTCAGTTGCAGCGTTCAACACGCCAAGAGGTAGGGGTGCAATACCAGCTTCAATACCAGCATTCTGCTGAATCAGCATGTTACCGACCTGAGGTCCATTACCGTGACTAATTGCAATCTGGTAACCTGACTTTATAAGGTCTGCAATACCGTTAAGGCTATCGCGTGTGTTTGCAAACTGCTCAGATATTGTGCCTTTTTGTCCGGCTTGGATTATGGCATTACCACCGAGAGCAAGTACTATTTTCTTATTCATTCACATTCTCCGGATTTTTTCTTAAAAAGCAAAGTAGGAGACCGAAATCTCCTACTTCACAATATTTCTCTTCAGTTAGAGTTAGAAACCTCTTTCGTTCAGTAAGTCAGCAAGGGTAGGTCTGCCGATTTCCTGAAGGTCATAGCTTACTCTGGTTGAAGGTTTTTTAATGTTTACAATTCTTCTGAGGTCGATAGGAGTTGCAATAACTACAGCATCACATTCAGTGTTGTTGATAGTTGTTTCCAAATCCTTAATCTGCTGTTCACCATAACCCATAGCAGGAAGAAGAATACCGATTTCAGGATACTTTTCAAATGTATCAAGAATCTCACCAACTGCCCATGGACGAGGATCAACAAGCTCAGCTGCACCGCATTTTTCAGCAGCAACAACACCGGCACCGTAGGTCATTTCACCGTGAGTAAGAGTTGGACCATCTTCTACTACAAGCACATTCTTACCAAGAATCATGTCGGGATTTTCTACTGTAAGAGGAGAAGCAGCTTCCACGATCTTTGCGGTAGGATTGATAGCACGACAGTTTTCGCGAACTTCCTGGATGTCAGCAAGGTCGGCAGAGTCAATCTTATTGATAACAATGATGTCTGCAAGTCTGACATTGGTTTCACCGGGGTAATAACTGATTTCATGACCAGGTCTGTGTGGATCTACGACAACAATGTTAACTTCTTTGTCGGAAGTGTAGAAAGGTGTGTCGTTATTTCCGCCGTCCCAGATAATTACATCGGCTTCTTTCTCAGCTTCGCGAACGATTGCTTCATAGTCAACACCGGCATAAATGATGCTGCCCATAGCAATGTGCGGTTCGTATTCTTCCATCTCTTCGATGGTGCATTTGTGCTTTGCTAAGTCTTCAAGCTTCTCAAATCGTTGAACTTTCTGAGCAACAAGGTCGCCATAAGGCATTGGATGGCGTACGGAAACAACTTTGAGACCTTTTGATTTCAAATAAGTCACAACGGCTCTGGTTGTCTGGCTTTTGCCACAACCTGTTCTAACTGCACAGATAGTAACGAGAGGCTTTGAAGTCTTAACTCTACCGTGTTTTTCTCCCATTAACATGAAGTCGGCACCTGCTGCATTAACCATTGATGCATTGTGCATAACTCTTTCAAAGGGAAGGTCACTGTAAGCAAGAACAACAATATCTATATCGTGTTCCGCGATAAGCTCGGGAACCTTGCTTTCGGGAAGAATTGGAATACCATTTGGATAAAGCTTTCCTGCTAATTGTGCAGGATACTTCTTATCATCAATTCCGGGAATCTGAGTTGCTGTAAACGCGATTACATCATACTCCTCATTATCTCTGAAGTAATTGTTGAAGTTGTGGAAATCTCTTCCAGCTGCACCCATAATGATAACTTTCTTTTTCATGAGAACTCCTTTATTGTTGGATTTGCACCCAAACTGTAAAGCTAAGACTATGAGTCAAGTAAATTTTAGGTTAACCTTCCTCATAGCATTTTTCTGTAAAATATATGTCTATTGAGACATTATCTTCATCAGCCATGGATTAAAGGTGAAGAAGTAGAAGCAAATGACAGCTGCACCACCTATTAAGGGATACAACACTGCTTTAGTAAAACCGGCATCTTGTTCCGGGTCAAAGTCATAAGCTAAGGGTACTTTGTCTTTTTTGCTTAATCCGATTATCCCTCCAATAGCCATACCTGGTAAACATCCCAAAATAGCTCCAATCGCTGCAGAGGAAAGCCCAGCCATGAAGAAATTGAAATTATAATATTTACCCATCATAAAACTTGCAACCATTGCTGCAACAAATCCAATCTTGGGAAGAAAACAGACAGCTATTGCGATTAAAAAGCAAAAGCCAGCTCCGGCATCAACAGCAAACAAGCCTATTGATGTATCTAATAATTTGAGAATAACACCTATCAACATACCCCATTTCAAGCCTGCTGTTGCATAAGCCCAGACAGGTTTGTACAATCTCTTAAGTTTGAAATGCTCATTGATAATCTTTTGAAGTGGTTGAACCTTTTCTACCCACTCACCTTGTGCATTTTTTGAATATACTGTACTGTTAACTGTTGCTGAATGGATTCCCTCGATGATTTGTGACGGCACTTTAGTTTGCAACTCCTTTACTTCATAAAAGTTAATTTCCCCTGATGTTGTTTCAATTGTCAAAAATGTAGGAGGAGTAGATGTTTCATGGTCGCTTTTCCACTTATCTAATAATGCGATGCCCTGGTCTTGTTCCTCTACCTTTTCTTCTGTCTCATGAAAAGTAATATTGGAACCTCTTTTCATTAAGATTTCTTTGATAACTTC
>JAFGVF010000212.1 GCA_016938155.1 Candidatus Cloacimonadota bacterium | reverse complement strand
AAGGTATGGAGTGAATTGTCTGTGCCAATTCACAAGCATCGACATAGACGATGCACTCCAAAGTATCTCACTGCCATAATTCTTACCCCTATCCAAGTCCTTTCTTAGTCCTATCCTGGTACATTCCTGGCCTTTTTGCTAAGAATGGACTTGCTAACTGTTAAGAAACCTGAAAGATTTTGTTACAAATTGTAGCTGGGAGATGTGGGGGTCTATCCCATTACAAGCGGATTAAAGCCGAAAAAAGTAAAAAACATTCTCTAAAAGTAAGTACCCATTTAAAAATGAACACTATAAATACATTTATCATTGGAATATTTTTACTTGACAGGAAATGAGTACATACATAAGAATTAACTTAGTGCATGAAAAAGGAATAGTTACGCATTCTCTGTGAAGATTGAAAGTCTTAATAATAAGTATTAGGAGAAAATGATGAGCAATAGAGGCAAGAACCAACATGTTGTAAAACATCCAGATGGTTGGGCTGTAAAAGGCGAAGGGAATACCAAAGCCACGAAAGTAACTGATACACAAAAAGAAGCGATTCAAGTAGCAACTGAAATTGCAAAGAATCAGAAATCCGATACTAAAATACATGGTGAGAATGGTCAGATTCGAGGTGGGAATAGTTATGGCAATGACCCTTGTCCACCTAAAGATAAGAAGTAATGAATTATCAAGGATGAATTCAAAGATGACCTGTCTGATGAAAGTAAAGAGTTGCAAGGAAGATAAAAGGAAGTTATAAACAAAACACATTATACAATGGAGATATTCAATGGAAGAATTTGTTCGAGTTGATTTACATATACACACACCTGCTTCTGTAAAATGCTATGAGGGGAGTAGGATTGAATCGGAGTATATCAATATTCTAAAAAAAGCAGTAGAAAAGCAGTTAAAAATTATAGCGATTACCGACCACAATACATTACACGGCTATAAAGAACTTCTCAGAATTAAACAAAAATTAGAAAAAGAATTTGAAAAAGCATTAGGAAATAATGATGATCTGAAGATACATTCTTTAGAACAAGACTTGAATCTTTATAAACAAGTCACAATAATTCCTGGAGTTGAATATGAAACGCAGGATTGCATTCATCTACTAATCATTTTCAATCCCGAAAACTCAATTGAAGATATTGAAAACTTTCTTAGTAAATCAGGATATTCTTCTGACCCACCATCAAAAACAGATGATTATATATCCAATTGGAATTTGATAACATCATTAGAACAACTTGCTAAATTTGATTGCATTTGTTTGGATGCTCATACTGATAGTAATAAAGGTATATATAATGACACAAAACATGAATATCGAATTCGCTCAATGTCACATGATAGATTAGATGGAATTTGCTATTGCAATGAGTCAAACTATGATAAAATTAAGCAGTTCTTAGAGCACAATGTAAGAAGACTGAATCAAATCCCTTTATTGCAATTCTCTGATGCTCACCGGATTGATGATATTGGTATTAGATCTTCTTGGGTTAGAATGGGAAAATATGATTATGAAAATCTTAAAAAAGCATTTTCAAACCATTTAGAATATATTTCAGTTTTTGAACCTAAAATATCCACTATACTCAACACTATAAAAGGAGAACCAACAACTATTTACAATGAGACATTTAAAGAAGAAGATTATGAAACAATAAGAAAAGCAATCTGTGCAATAATCAATTCTGATGGGGGTTTCTGCTTAATAGGAGTGTCAAAAAAAGGTATAATAAAAGGGATTGGCGATTATAATGAAGAAAAATTCAGAAGTGTTTTTGTCAAAAAGGTTTTGACGAATATTGTTGGAGATTTTAAGTATGGTATTACTAATTATTCTCTAAGAGAAGATAAACAAGTTTTTTCTATAAGATTGTTTCCCGCCCGTAAATTAGTTTATATGAAAGAGGATAATGCTGTTTATTCAGTAACAGATCATTCATATAGTATCTCATCTGTTGAGAAAACTTGGCTAATTGCAGAAAAAAAGGCAATTAGCATAATCAATGAGGCAGTATCATCAAAAATTGAAGAAATGGAGAAGGTTATCTTAGATATCAAACATACAATGGAGAGTATAACAATAATTGATAGATATCATGATCATAGCTATCCATTAATGCATTACAAAAAAAAAGGGAGTTTATCGATAACTTACAATCCCAAAGAATTACCCAAGGACATATTACAAAGGTTCTGGCAGTCTTTTGATACAGAACCTAATAATGGTTTTGGTATGCTTCGAGGTAGATACATTTACCTTGATAAAGAGTATGGCATTCGATTCCCTCACGCATACACGAGGTTAACCCCAATATTATTCTATCAAAGAAAATATCCAAGAGTCTTCAACATTCCTAAGAATTCATTGATTATTACTTCAACAGGAATGAGCATGCTTGTGCTGGAAGAATCATATACATTTTCCAAAAATAATGAACCTTTTTGGGTATTGAAAGAGAGCATTAGTATTGACATATTTAAATGCTATGTTATGTTTCTCAAATCTTCTTTCTTTCTTTGGACCATGATTCTTAAATTTGGCGAAAGACCTGATTTTTTAGATTATGACGTATTTCAGAATATAAAATTTCCTCTATTCAGAATGAAAGATAGTTATCATAAGCAGATTATTAAGGAAATAGTCTCTCTGTATGATTCAATATATAAGGAAGAAATTAATTTCATCGAAAGCATACAGGGTGCAGAGACTAAGAAAAGTGGCAAAAATGAAGAAGTAGATATTATTAGAGATCATAATGCTAATGTTGATAATCATTATTACTATTCAGATCTTCTATTTTACACTTTCTATGGTTTGAGTGATGATGATATCTCAAAAATTGAACGATACATATCAAGTAGAAATTACTATATACCACCAGAAAGCGTTAGAAGTGATGCAAAAAATAGACATAAGAACTACTTAGGTAAACGGAAATAAATGTGTAGTTACTCAAAGTATTTCAGCTCTCCAACCTTAGGAATAAACTTCTATCATGCTAAAGCTATGATTAATAAATTGTTCCCTTAGACATGAAATGCGATGGAATACACCAAATAACTGAGGGTATTTGTTCTACGGTTACAATTCCGCGAATTGTCAGCAACTCAGGGGAGTCACAAAAAAGCAATCAAGATGACTAACATTTAAAGATTAAATAATTGGCAGTTATGTCCCACCCCAACCAAAGGTTTAAGGATATTTTATCCCGTTGTCTTCTTATACGCCAGAATAGCAACAGCATTAATCAGCACCGCATATCCGAAGAGGAGCAATAGATCGGGATATAGTTCAGCGAAACCGGCACCTTTTAGGAGGATGGCACGGGTATCGCGGATGAAATAGGTGATGGGGATGAGTTGAGAGAGGATCTGTCCCCAGCGGGGCATATTCTCGACAGCGGAGAAGAGTCCGGAGAGGAAGATGAAGACCATAATCACGAAGAAAGCGATGAACATCGCCTGCTGTTGGGTCTGTGCCTGGGTGGAGATAAAGAGTCCGATTCCGAGCATCACGCAGAGATAGGTGATGAGAAAGACCAATTCTACGAGCGGGTTTCCAACAAAGGGAACCTGGAAGATAAGCCGGGCAATGGCAATTCCGATAATAAACTCTCCAATCCCGATTATCAGCATCGGGATTAGCTTACCGAGGATGAACTGATGCTTTTTAATGGGAGTGACATTTATCTGTTCAATGGTGCCAATCTCTTTCTCTCTGGCGATATTGAGAGCCGTGAGGAGTAATCCGATAACGGTTACGAGAATCACCAGAATGCCGGGAATCATGTAGGTTTTATAATTAAGCTCCGGGTTGAAAAGGTAACGGGTCTCAGTTACTTTGCGGGTTTCTTTAACCTGAAGCAGTTCACGGGTATAGAAGTCGTTCAGGATGGTGTTCGTGTAACCCGAGATAAGACCTCCTGCAGAACCGTCAATGGCATTTATGCGAAGCTGAACCGTGGTCGGGCGACTATTTATCAGGTCGGACTCGAAACCGGCAGGGATACTTATTATCACATCCGCTACATTATTCTCGAGTT
>JAFGVF010000211.1 GCA_016938155.1 Candidatus Cloacimonadota bacterium | reverse complement strand
GATATGGATGTTATTAGCCGCAGAGTATTTGAAATTGCAGAATGTTGGTTACCGACCGAAGAAGTGATGGATTATATTCATAAATGGATTCAGGAGGATAAACTAAGCTTTCTCATTACTGTTTTAGAGGATAAAGAGACATCTCTCGCAGAATTACAGGATGCTATTGCACGCTATCAACACCTTAAGATAAAGAAAGAAAACTTATCACCATACTCCCAGCTTAACCTGAAAGTGCTGCTTATACAACGGTTATTTACATCTCAATTAGAGTTTATCAGGATTGCAAAGAACTATATTCGGATTGAAGATTTTTATGATGTTTTACAACACACAATCTCTCCTAAAAACTCTCATGGTCGTTTAGGTGGAAAAAGTACGGGGCTCTTCTTTGCCCATAACATCATTAAAAGTGAAACGGATATTGAGTTCCAGAAGAAGATTAAAACTCCCAAAAGCTGGTACATAACTTCTGATGCAATGCAAAGCTTTATCCATTATAACAACCTTGAAGAAGTTGTAGAACAGAAGTACAAAGAGATTGAACAGATAAGAGCTGAATACCCAAACATCGTCCAGATGTATAAAAATTCCTATTTCCCTCATGATATTGCCAAAGAATTAGGTCAAGCTCTTGATTCATTTGGGGATTCACCTATCATTGTTCGTAGCTCATCTCTTTTGGAAGACAGCTTTGGTACATCTTTTTCGGGCAAATATAAAAGCCTCTTCCTTGCCAATCAAGGCAGTAAAGTGGAAAGACTTGATGCTTTGATGGATGCAATAGCAGAAGTATATGCGTCCGTGGTTGGTCCTGACCCTATTGAGTATCGTAAGGAACACGGATTGGTAGATTATCACGAAGAGATGGCGATAATGATACAGGAAGTGGTTGGAACGAGAGTAGGTAAATACTTCTTCCCGGCATTTGCTGGAGTTGCTTTTTCCAACAACGAGTTTCGTTGGTCTCCCCGAATAAAGAGAAATGATGGACTTGTTCGACTTGTGCCGGGATTAGGAACAAGAGCAGTGGATAGGTTGAGCGATGATTATCCCGTTCTGGCTTCTCCAGGGCAACCCGGGATTAGAGTAAATGCCTCTCCTGATGAAGTTTTAAAGTATTCTCCCAAGAACATGGATGTGATTAATCTTGAAGATAACATCTTTGAAACCTTGTCGGTCAGTGAGGTGCTGGAACACTGTAAGGATGAATTTCCAATGCTTAATAGAATTTTCAGTGTAAACGAAAATGGATTTATTCATCAGAAAGCAGTTTTCAATATTGATTTTGAGCAGGATGACCTGATTGTAACCTTCAGGTCCCTGATTACAGATACAACCTTTATGAAGCGAATGAAAACTATTCTTAATGTACTTGAAGAGAAAATGGGTACTCCTGTTGATATGGAGTTTGCCGTGAAAGACGATGACATCTATCTGCTTCAGTGCAGACCACAATGCTTTACGAGTGATGTAGAGCCTGCCCCCATACCTCAGGATATACCTGAAAAGGATATTCTGTTTACTGCTCATAAGCATATCTCCAATGGACGAATACCCGAGGTTACACATATTGTGTATGTTGATCCTGCGAAGTATTATCAGTTAACAACACTCGATGAGTTGAAACTAATCGGTAGATGTGTTGGACAATTGAATTCCATATTACCCAAGAAGAAGTTTATTCTTATTGGTCCTGGAAGATGGGGAAGTAAAGGAGATATTAAGCTTGGTGTTGATGTATCCTATTCAGAGATTAGTAACATTTCAGCTCTTGTGGAAGTTGCCAAAGAACAAGGGAATTTCGCTCCTGATTTATCCTTCGGAACACATTTCTTTCAGGATTTAGTAGAATCAACAATCAGATACATCCCGTTATATCCCGATGAATCTAAAAATGTATTTAATACCAAATTCTTTGAGAAAAGCAAGAATATCCTCTCCACATTACTTCCTAAATATCAGAAGATACAGGATTGTGTTAAGGTTATAGATGTTCCTGCCGAAACTGATGGTAATGTTTTAAAAATTTTCATGAATGCCGATTTAGAGCAGGCAATCGGATATATAGGTGTTGCAACCAATACCAGAGAAGTATCAAATAAACCCCATTACGAAGATGAACATACAGACAATTACTGGTTATGGCGTATGCAAATGAGCGAACATCTGGCTTCTCAGCTTGATGCAAAGAAGTACGGAGTAGTAAACCTCTATATTTTCGGAAGTGTCAAAAACGCCACAGCGGGTCCGGGTAGTGATATTGACCTATTAGTGCATTTTCGTGGGAACGAGATTAAGAAGTCGCAGTTACTTGCCTGGTTCGAAGGTTGGAGTAAAGCTCTTGCAAGAATGAACTATCTCAAGACAGGATATAAAAGTGATGGTCTGATTGATTTGCACCTGATTACTGATGAAGATATTGCCAATAAGAGTAGCTTTGCTATAAAGATTGGTGCTGTAACGGATGCTGCAAAACAATTGACACTAAGAAAATGACGCAAGCACTTTTCATATCAGACTTGCATGGATTCAAGGATAAATACCATTTCCTTTTCAGCAAAATATTGGAACTGAAACCTGAAGCCGTATTTCTTGGTGGAGATTTACTACCTCACTTTGCCGGCTATATAGATTCAGTATCAATTGGAGCTGAG
>JAFGVF010000210.1 GCA_016938155.1 Candidatus Cloacimonadota bacterium | reverse complement strand
GTAAATTAAAACCGCTCTCTCTAATTGTAAAAGAAGAATTACTCCCTGATATCCTGAAGCTGGTTACCTATAAACTAAAGTGCTGACCGAGAGACCTTTGAAATGTTTGAGCGAAGCGAATCCTTTCAAGGGTAGTACTGTTTCAACGGGAGTCGTCAATTGAAAGAGACTCCCGCCTGATAGTATTTCACTTTCTTTATTACTTCAAAATCTCTTCAGCAGCCATTACAATCAAATTTCCAGCGGGATAGAAGCTTTGGTAGGGTTGTGCTGAGTAACTCAGTTGTGCCAATTTTTCCGCTGTAAAACAATTCTGAATTGCCAGAGTCAATAGATCGATTTTATCTGTAACAGGTTCTTCGCTTACAATCTGAGCTCCGATAATTCTTTTCGTTCCTTTTTCTGCTATCAATTTAAGATGGACTAATTTTGCTCCAGGCATGATTGGAAATTTAGTGGTAACTTCGCTATATCCACAAATGGTTTCTATCCCGTTCTCTTTTGCTGTTCGTTCAGATAAGCCGGTTCCGCCAATATAATATTTTCCCACTTTAGTTGCAGCTCCGTTATAAAAACCCTGATAATTTCTATCCTGTCCCAACAGATTAAAACCTAATACTTTTGCCATCGGTACTGCATTTGTGGCTAATTTCCCTGAATAGGTCTTTTTTGTGATTCCATTATAGAATTGTGTACAATCACCAACTGCGTAAACATCCGGCAGATTGGTTTCCATTTTTTCATTAACAACAATTCCATCCCGCTCAATTTCCAAATCACTCCCTTCGAATAGAGCGATTTCTGGTCTCATCCCGGTAGCAAATACAACCATTCCTGAAAATGATTCCTGACTGCTGATATTGCAGTTTTCGATATTATCGAAGTGGATTTTTTCTCCATTATCCAGAATAGCTTGTTGCACAAATTCTTTGCCGTGAAGCTCAACAACCTTTGCATTGAGATGCAAATCCACACCTGAGCGAATCAATTCTTCCAGAATGGATTCCGCCATTTCAGGATCGACCATGTTCGGAAGCAAAGATCCTGCCATATCAACTAAATGCACCTTTAATCCAATTTTGTTCAGAGATAGAGCCAACTCAATACCTATTGCCCCGGCTCCAACCACAATCGCATTCTTAACACCTTTTTCAACATAACCCATAATATTTCGCATCTCGATTTCGGTTTTAAATCCTGTAACACCAACAAGATTCGTTCCATTAATCGGTGGAATGAAAGGGGTTGCTCCGGTAGCAATTATCAATTTCTCATAATTAAAAACACTCTCATCTTCTAACTGGATTTTTTTATTTTGTAACTCAACTTTAACCACTGTTCCTCTAATCAGGTCTGCTCCTGCATCAGTTACAAGTGAGTCTTTCTTAAATGTCTTTTCAAGGGGAAACAATCCTTCCACTGCATAAGGCATAGCACAATAAATCATACTGTAATCTTCGGGACGAATTATTGCAATTTTCTTTTTCCCCCCAAGCATCTTAGCTAATGTTATTCCAGCAGGTCCACCACCGATAACTATAATGTCATAATTTTTATTCAATTTTCCCATATAGATTTTTTAAAGACTCAGAGGTTGTCTTTCATCTCCTTTTTCACATTCCGTTTTTATTGTCTCAATGTTCCCTATAACTTTAAAGATACTATTCTCCAGTTTTATATCTTTTACAATTACACAAACAAACTGTTTCTTTATTCTCTCAATATTCGGTCCGAATACTCTTGATACGACTACCGAAACTCTTTCCTGACGAAGCAAATCGGTAACTCCTTTTGCTTTTTCATTACTGGCATGCAACTCCTCTTCCCCAACACTGTTAGAAATCCTTTTAACAAATTGAACCTCTTTATTATCAAACTCATAGATGTCATAATAATTAGCATCACCGAAATGCCTGTTTACGAATGTTATGCCGTCATCTGTAGCAAAAGCTGCTTTTATTTTCATCATAGTTTTCCTTCTTGACATACTACCTGTTTCTCCCCTGACCTTTTCCCTGTCTTTGTTTCTGTCCCTGACCATGACCACGTACTTGCCCTTTACCACTTCCCATTTCGTTACCTGCGGATTTTCCCAATCCGCGTCCGGTTCTTGGACCTTTACCGTCAGGTCCTGTCTTATCGCCTTTTGGCATTATTTCCTCCCTGGATTTTGACTATGTCCCTTACAGCAATTCCCATGTCCAAAACTTCCGGCCAAATCCATTAATTCTGATGACCCGCAAGCAGGACAGAAGTTAATTATTATATCAAATCCCGTTTTGAACATATGCCCACAATGCTCGCAACGCAGTATATTACCTCTGAAATGAACATCTCCACCTTCGATATACAAGTGTTTTCCTTCCAGTAAAAACCGACTAACCTTAGTATGAGCTTTTTCAACTAAGCGTGTGAAAGTTGAGCGGGAAATCTCCATTTCATCAGCTGCTTCTGCATGCTCTTTACCAAGATAGTCAGATAAACGAATCGCTTCTAATTCATCTAAACTCAAGGTAATCTGCTCTAAGGTATTCATCCTGACTCCCATCGGTTTGAAGGAAGTATAAAGAGGGGGCTGGAAAACCATACGCTTTTTCTTCGGTCGAGACATAATCTATCCTTTTTTATTCTATTCAGGAGACAATATAATGCACCTATGTGCATTTGGCAACAAATTTATTTTCTCTCTTTCAATAATTCGGGAGGACTTTGTTCTGACTAACAGGCTTTATAATATCAGAACAGATTAATTGGTAGTACTTGCAAGATTTAGTACATTTCAACGGTCTATGACTATTTGAAAGGTGAGTAAGTTCTCAAACCAACTTAAATGTGTCTCTCAATGCCGGATACAGCTTCCTGAATATCTCGTATTTCTCGTGATAATAATCAACCTTGGTTTCATCGGGATAGAAGATCTTTTTATCCCGGATAATATCTCTACAGGCAGAGATGACACTGGGGTATTCACCACAACCGACAGCAGCAAGAATAGCAGCTCCAAAGGCGGGTCCTTCCGAGACTTCGATCGTGGCAATCTCAAGGTTGAAGACATCTGCAATAAGTTGATTCCAGATTCTGCTTTTAGAACCACCTCCGCTTATTCTCACTTTGATGATGCTTAATCCCATACTCTTCAAAATCTCAAGTGAATCTTTCAGGGCATACGAAACACCCTCAATCACGGCTTTACTCATCTCCCCGCGTTTATGATTGAGAGCAAGTCCGATAAAAGCACCCCGTGCCTGCGGATCATTATGCGGAGTTCGCTCTCCGATGAGATATGGCAGGAAGTATAGACTTCCAGTATCCGAAGCAGTTGCAATCTCCCGGTTTATGAGAGCGTAATCCGTAGTACTATGTACATCCTCAACCCACCATTTCAGGGCACCGGCAGCTGAGAGCATCACCCCCATCTGGTGGTATTTTCCGTTAGCATGGGCAAAGGAGTGCATTCTATTTTCAGCATCTACTATATATGTATCAGTTGGAGCAAACACAACCCCGGAAGTTCCGAGAGCAACGGAAATAATTCCTTCTTCTACGGCTCCGGTTCCGACCGCTCCGACAGCCTGATCTCCCCCGCCGATAATAATCTTTGTTGTCTTTGGAATGCCTAATTCTACGGCATGTTCCGACTTTATTGTTCCGATTACCTCATAAGATTCATACAATGCCGGGAGTTGATTCTTGTTTATACCTATTATCTCCAGCATCTCATCCGACCATCTGTGTTCCCTGACATTTAAAAGCAGCATCCCGGATGCATCTGAATAGTCTGAGGCAAAAACTCCGGATAGTTTGTATGCCAGAAAATCCTTCGGCAACATAATCTTCTTGATTTTCCTGAAATTCTCCAGTTCGTGGTTCTTCAGCCACAACAGCTTGGGAGCTGTAAATCCGGTTAAAGCAATATTCCCTGTATATTCGTAAATCTTTTCTTTACCGATTTCATTGTTAAGATAATCACATTCCTGTTCTGTTCGCTGGTCACACCACAAAATAGCCGTACGAATGACCTCATCATTCTCATCCAGAATCACTAGACCGTGCATCTGTCCACTGAAGCTGATTCCCTTTAACTGGGTGCTGTCAAGTCCAAGTAAAATCTCTTTTATCGCCTGTTGAGTGGCATTCCACCATTCATCCGGATTCTGTTCTGCCCAGCCGGGTCTGGGAAAAATCAAATCATATGATTTAGACAAAGTACGGATTATCTGCCCATTCGATTCCATTATAAGTAGTTTTACTGATGTGGTCCCAAGGTCTATTCCAAGATACATACAACCCGCCTTTATCCGTAGATGTATTGATTCAGGATGTTTTCCAGCATCTCCTGCCGTCCTGACGCAATTTCCCGAACGCCATATTGCAGGGCATGCTGTTCCAGTTCTGTGAATGTCGTTTTTCCCGCTCTTATTTTTGCTCCGATACCGCTTTTATAGGAGGCATATCGTTCCTCCTTAAAGTTTTCAAACACACCGTCTTCAAGGAGCTTTGCGGCAACCTTCAGTCCTTTGGCGAAGGTGTCCATACCTGCGATATAGGCATAAAAAAGGTCAATTGGTTCAAATGAAGCACGCCTGACCTTGGCATCGAAATTAAGTCCCCCGGTTGTGAACCCTCCGGCTAAAAGCACTTCATACATCGCCAGTACGGCATCGTAGATATTGGTGGGGATCTGATCGGTATCCCAACCAAGCAAAATATCGCCCTGATTGGCATCTATACTTCCGAGTACACCGTTTTCTCTGCAGAAGGCAAGTTCATGCTGGAAGGTATGTCCCGCCAGCGTGGCATGATTTGCCTCAATATTCAACTTAAAGCTGTCCAGCAAATCGTATTTTCTCAAGAAGCCAAGCACGGTTGCTGCATCGAAATCATACTGATGTTTGGTTGGTTCCTTCGGTTTCGGTTCAATATAGAATTGACCCTTGAATCCGATTTCTTTGGCATAATCAACCGCCAGGTGCAGGAATGTTGCCAGATTATCCAGTTCCAGTCCCATATTTGTATTTAGCAGTGTTTCATAGCCTTCTCTACCGCCCCAGAATACATATCCGGCTCCATTGAGTCTGTGCGTGATCTCCAGAGCTTTCTTCACCTGAGTCGCAGCGTAGGCAAAGACATCCGCATTGCAGCTTGTTCCGGCTCCATGTACAAATCTGGGATGGCTAAAGGCATTGGTTGTTCCCCAGAGTAATTTGATTCCGGTTCTCTGCATCTCCATTTCAATAACATCAACAATCTCATCCAGAATCGCATTTGTTTCTGCCAGATCCTTGCCTTCAGGGGCGATATCCCTATCATGAAAACAAAAATACTCAAGTCCAAGTTTCTCCATGAATTCAAAAGCGACTTTCACTCTCGTTTTCGCTTGTTCTATCTTATCTTCAGTCTCATCCCAGGGACGTATTGCAGTACCCTGTCCGAACGGATCAACCCCCATTCCCGTAAGTGTATGCCAATAGGACATGGAGAACTTCAGATGCTCTTTCATGGATTTGCCCATCACCATCTCTTCCTGATTATAGTGCCGGAAAGCCAGTTGATTGGTTGTATTTATACCCTCGAATTTTATCTTATCTATTCCGTTGAAAAACGCCATTGTCATCCTCCAGAGGTTTGTTTTGCTTAATTCTTTTCCAATGTTTCGTTGTGTAAAGGTTTTTTACATGAATTTTGTTTAAGCTCTTCATCACAATACACGGGAATCACGCGTGAATCTCGCGGGAATTACACGGGAATCTCTCGGGGCTACACCCGAGTTATCCACATTTTGTTCATAATTTATTCCTGTCTTTTTCCCTTTGGTTGCAAATGAGCTCTTTAATTAGAAAGAAGCTGAAGCTCGCACCCATACGAGCAGAGCGAGTTCGGGGCAATGCGAAATGTTGCAGTTCTTCTTCCCATGGCCTCAAGTTCATTTCATTCACATAGATGCGAGGGAAGAAGAAATTACTTTACAAAACATACAATTATTAAGCAATAAGACATACTACAAAATAATCTGAAAGGATGTCATCATGAGAATTTGGTTAGTACTTCTATTATTGTCAATTTCCGTTATAACCCTTGCTTACAACAAAGAGTATCACAAGCCTAAAGATGAGGCTTTAAACAAGAAAATCGGTCAATGGCAGGACTATAAGTTTGGGCTGATGATGCATTGGGGACCTTATTCCCAATGGGGAGTTATGGAGTCCTGGACACTTTGTTCCGAAGAGTGGATTGGGCGTGATCTGGCGAGATTTGAGAACTATCCGGACTATGTGGAGGATTATGAGAATCTGCAAAGAACCTTTAATCCGTTTGATTTTAATCCGCAGAAATGGGTGGATGCGGCTAAGGATGCCGGCATGAAGTATGTTGTGTTTACTACCAAGCACCATGACGGATTCTGTATGTTCGATACCAAAACCACGGATTATAAGATAACTGACTGGAAATGTCCCTACTCAAAGGATCTGAAAGCGGATGTCACCAAGGCGATATTCGATGCATTCCGTGCCGAAGATTTCTGGATCGGAGCTTATTTCTCTAAACCGGATTGGCATAACGAGGACTATTGGTGGTCATTCTATCCCAAGGGTCCAAGGCATGTGAACTACGACCCGAAGAAACATCCTGAGAAATGGGAAAACTTCAAGAAATTCACCTATGACCAGATTAAAGAACTTATGACCAATTACGGCAAAATCGACATCCTTTGGCTTGACGGTGCTTGGGTGAGACCTCGAGAGAAGACTCCTGATGAGTTTAAGGATTGGGCTATAACCAAAGATTATAATCAGGATATTGATATGCCTAAATTAGCTGAAATGGCAAGGTCTCATCAACCGAACCTGATTGTTGTGGACAGATGGGTGGAGGGTGATTACGAAAACTATCTGACACCTGAGAATAAGGTTCCGGAAGAAGCTCTATTAGTCCCCTGGGAGGCCTGTGTGCCGATGGCTGCCGGTTGGTCGTACAATAGAAGGCATGAATACAAGACAACAGAAGAGCTTATTCAACTGCTGGTGAATGTTGTTTCTAAGGGTGGTAACCTGCTCCTGAATATCGGACCATCCCCCGAAGGCGATTGGGATCCGATAGCCTATGAAAGACTGGAAGGTATGGCAAAATGGATGAAGGTTAACAGCGAAGGTATCTACAAAAGTAAACCCATTGCCCCATATAAAGAGAACAACATCTGCATGACTCAACTTGCGAATGGAAATACCTATTTCTTCTATAATTGTGCTGAAGGCGAGACGAAGATGCCTGCTAAGATAGTTATGAAATCCCATTGTCCTGCGAAAAATGCGAAAGTTAGTTTGTTAGGCTATACTAAGGCTCTTGACTGGTCTAAAACTCAAGATGGTGGATGCGAAATCCTGATTCCAAAGGATGTTAGAAATAATCCCCCCAGTGATTTTGTGTGGACGCTTAAGGTGACGAAGATTGAGGAATAAGCCAAGCAGGAAACCTTTGAAATGGTTGAGCGAAGCGAATCCTTTCAAATGGTTGAGTGAAGCGAATCCGTTCAAATGGTTGGAATTTAGATCGGTAATCCTCACCATTTCAAAGGTCTAAGGACCATTTGAAAGGAGAAGAGGGAAGAAGCCATTTGAAATCAACATAAAAGGAAACAATGATGACAGACACACCAAAATATAAAGATAAAAGCATACCCATCGAAGAGCGGGTATCGGACCTTTTAGCACGGATGACTATTGAAGAGAAATTCTGGCAGTTGTTTATGATTCCGGGAGATTTATCCGACGGGAAAGAGCGATATAAGAACGGGATATTCGGCTTTCAGGTCGATGCCAAGGGCAACTCTGGAAATGAATCAGAGCAGCTTCTGGAATATGCCGATGGTTCCTCAGCAGAAGACACGGCTATTCTGATAAATAAAATACAGAAATACTTCGTGGAAGAGACGAGGCTTGGAATCCCGATTATTCCCTTTGATGAGACCCTTCATGGATTAATTCGTACAGGAGCAACGGCGTTTCCTCAGGCAATCGGTCTGGCTGCTACCTGGAACACTGAACTGATGAGGGAAGTTTCAACTGCGATTGCATTGGAGACCAAGAGCAGAGGCATTCGACAGGTGCTTTCTCCTGTGATGAATATTGCCCGGGATGTGCGTTGGGGCAGGACAGAAGAAACTTATGGAGAAGATCCGTTTCTCACGACCCGGATGGCAATGGCTTTTGTGGAGAGTTTTGAACAAAGAGGCGTGATAACCACTCCAAAACACTTTGCTGTGAATGTCGGAGATGGCGGACGAGACAGCTATCCGATTCACTACAGCGAAAGGCTTTTGGAGGAGATATACTTCCCGGCTTTCAAGGCATGTTTCACTCAGGCAGGAGCTCGTTCAGTCATGACTGCCTATAACTCAATCGACGGCAGACCTTGCACTGCCAATAATCATCTTCTGAATGAAAAACTGAAAGAGGAATGGGGATTTAAAGGCTTTGTTATCACGGATGCCGGGGCAGTCGGAGGAGCAACCGTGCTACATAATACTGCTTCAGGATATGATGATTCCACTATTCAATCCCTGCAAAACGGACTGGATGTTATCTTCCAGACCTCCTATGATCATTATCCGCTCTTCCTCAAAGCATTCAAAGACGGATTGATTCAGGCTGAGGTTATTGATAATGCCGTGCGACGGGTTCTAAGAGCTAAGTTTGAGCTGGGTCTGTTTGAGAATCCCTATGTTGACCCGTTGAAAGCTAAGGAAGTTAATGCTTGTGAATCCCATCGTAAGCTGGCATACAAGGCAGCCTGTGAGTCGGTTGTGTTGCTGAAGAATGATAATAAAACACTACCTTTAAATAAAAGTATTACTTCTCTGGCTGTGATCGGTGAAGATGCCATTGAAGCCCGACTGGGTGGTTACTCCGGTCCTGGAAATAATCCGGTCAGTATTCTGGATGGGATTATTAATAAAGTGGGGGAGAGTTGCGAAGTAAGATATACTCTCGGGGCTAATAGAATATGCCCTGATTTTATCCCTATTCCCGCTGAAAATCTGTTTCATATT
>JAFGVF010000209.1 GCA_016938155.1 Candidatus Cloacimonadota bacterium | reverse complement strand
ATGGAGCCTGCTTACTTCACAAATGAAGAAATAATAACATATCTTAATCAGGCTGAAGCAAGTTACCCCGACTTAGCGAAAGTTGAAATAATCGGTTATTCTCATCAAATAGGAATGCCAATTTATGCCCTGAAAATATCAGATAATGTTACTGTCGATGAAGATGAGCCTGAGCTTCTTTTTATCGGCGAAATTCATGCTGAGGAAGTCCTTGGTACTGCCGGTGTGATGAGGCTGATTGATCGTATTCTTACCAATCAACAGACTTATGGGCAATTTATTGCTCAAGAGGAGTTGTGGTTCATCCCAACCCTTAACCCGGAAGGGATGGAAGTTGTTATGGACGGTCGAGACACTTCCTATCGTAAAAATCAACACGATGTCAATAATAATGGAGTTTTGGATTATAGTCCGGCAGTAGGATATGATATTGACGGGGTAGATTTGAACCGTAACTTTCCATTTAACTGGGTGCATGGCGATACTCTCATGACCCCAGGTGGTTATGAAGTTTACGATTATTATAGAGGTGAAGCCCCTCTTTCTGAAAGTGAGACGATAGCATATAACCAGTTTATAGCCGACCATAACTTCGTATATTCGATACAGTGGCATACTTCTCGCTCCGGAAATTTCTCGGAGAAATGCTATTATTCCTATGACTGGTACGGTTTCAGACCTTCTCCCGATTTAGATGTCGCTGCTGAGCTTGGTAATGGTGTATGTGACCAAATCAGAAAATTCGATAATTCAGGATTTTATGAAAGATACGCTTCTGCAGGAAGAAACGGCTCTCAGCATGACTACCTTTATTCAGAATACCAATTATACCAATTATTGATTGAATGCGGAACAGAAAATCACCAACCCTGGGAACCTGACCTCACTTCAATTACCAATGAGCTTATTGACGGGATGCTTTGGATAATGAAAAGAGCCCTCAGTTTCCATCTCGATACGCCCAGCAATTCTTCTTTTACCGGTATCGTTACTGATGCCTCAAATGGGGAACCTTTAGAAGGTGTCGGCGTTTACATTGAGGGAAGAGAAAGACCTTGGCTGAAACCCAGAAGAACCGACCAGTATGGAAGGTTTTGGAGACCAATACTCTCAGGAACCTATACATACAGAGTTGAGAAAGAGGGCTATGAAACCGCTACCGGTACAGTATCGGTTACCCCTAACACATGGGCTGTCAGAAATGTTCAGTTGCAACCGGCAACCCCTATTACTTTAACAGCAAATATTAGTTATGATGATCAACCCTTAAATGCAGATATGGCTATTCTGGAGCCAAAGCAACAGGTTGTACAGTCTCAAAATGGTACTGCTGTATTTAACGGATTTGCCGGAAACTATAAACTTGTCTTCAGTTTTGACGGGTTTTACCCTTGCGAGATTGTATTACCTATAACACATGATGAAACGGTCAATGTAGTGCTTAATCCAACCGATGTTTTGTTCGAGGAAACATGGGAAAATGGCGACGATGCCTGGGCAAAAGATAATGCCTGGATTGTAGTTGATGATATTGGATATGATAGAAGTGCGATTACTACCGGATGGGATGGAGGATATAATTTCTATCCTGCTAATCAATACATAAAACTTACTACGGTAAATCCCATCATTATTCCAAATGATACAAATGCCATGCTGGAATTTATGCAATCGCTCTATACGGAATGGGATTATGACCCGGTAACGGTTGAAGTTTCGACGAATAATGAAGATTTCACAGTCATCTCAACTCAAAGTGGAAGATATGATCAATGGCACAAAAAGTATGTGGATTTAAGTGATTATGCAGGTCAATCCATATACTTAAGATTCGCTCTTACAGATGTCTCAGAAGATGTTCGCTTAGTTGACCCGGGGTGGACTTTAGACAATATAATTGTCTATACAGGAACAAGTAGTTATGTCGCCAATGATGAAACCGTAATTCCTGCAGTTTCAGGAAATAAGTTAAAACAAAACTATCCAAATCCCTTCAACCCGGAGACAATTATTTCTTTCAGTTTGGATAAGTCCGGTACTCGAAGTGCATCTATTGATATATACAACATACTTGGACAGCTGGTGAAAAGCTTCCCGCTGAGTCAAAATGATATGCATCGTGGTTCCATAGTATGGCACGCCGATAACTCTGCTAGTGGAGTTTATTTCTATAGACTCAGCGTAAATGGTGAGCAAGTAGAGACCAGAAAGGCACTTCTGATTAAATAACTATGTAAAATATATATGCTAACGCCGGAGTATTCTTCGGCGTTTTTTGTTTACTTATTTTGTTGCTACCATAATGTATCCTACAGGTGACTTATGCTGAAAAAAATAGAAATTAATGATTCCGTAACCATCTTTCAATCAAAAAGTGGTTTACTCAATTCAACAGTGCTGGAATATTCTGATTATTTAGTTATCATTGATACATTGCTTATACCTTCCGAAATAAATGAACTTAATCTTTACATAAAATCACGGAATAAACAGCTAAAATATATCATCAATACTCATTTTCACAGTGACCACTGCTATGGAAACCCCGTTTTAAAACAGGATGCGACTAAGATTATTGTACAAGAATGCTGTATGGAAACTCTTCTTAATGAACGGAATATGCTGCGAAAAGATAGGGCTGTTACCATAGATAAGCTGAAGATATTGCCACCGGATGTATCATTCTATGATAGCTTTGATGTTGATAACAACATTCGTATCTTACATTCTCCGGGTCATACACCGGATTCGACCATTGTCTATCTTGAAAATGAACAAATCCTGATTGCCGGCGATACTGTTCTAAATGGTGACGGGATTACTATTCCCTACTTTTATTGGGGTAACCCTTTTCAACTTCTGGAGAGCATCAAAAGAATTCAGACTTACGGATTCAAAACTCTCATCCCGGGGCATGGACAGCCTAATAATGGAGATAAGCTTTATCAAGACATCCTTTATCTGACAAACCTGATTATGATTGGTGAAAGGCTGATCTCCTCTAAAAAGCTAATTTCAGAAGAGCAATTTTTGTCATTGATCCCTGCTTCGGAATGTATTCCCGGTACAAAACAAGAAGACTATTGGGTTTACAAAATGCATGAATTGAATGTCTTAAAATTGTATAGATTGTTGTCGGAGAAATTGTGAAAATCATAGTAGCCTCTGATTCGTTTAAAGGTACCCTTACATCTTTAGAAGCATGTGAAGCCATACGGGATGGAATTCTCCGTGCAAAACCGGATGCTGATGTAAGAATTTATCCGATGAGTGACGGGGGAGATGGAAGTTTGGATGTACTTCAATACTATCTTTCCGGAGAAACCATTGACGCTTTGGCAACAGACCCATTAGGAAGAAGAATTGCAACAAAATGGTTAAAAGTTGGGAAAAGAGCATACATTGAAATAGCATCTGCATCAGGACTAAATTTAATAAAAAACGAGTTGAATCCATTATATGCAAATACTTACGGAACGGGAGAAATGATTCTGGAGGCTGTTAATTCCGGGTGTGATGAGATTTATCTTTTACTGGGAGGAAGCGGAACAACAGATTGTGGATGTGGTATTCTTAATGCACTTGGTATTGATTTTATGGATTCTGAGGATATGACAATTCGTCCTTCGGGAGGTACATTAGAAAGATTTGTCAGAATAGATACCTCCGGAATCCCTGAAAATGTACGAAATTCTCACTTTTATTTGGCTACAGATGTCTCGAATCTGCTCCTCGGTAAAAATGGAACAGCCAGGATTTATGCTCCTCAAAAAGGAGCATCTTGCAAGGATGTAGATTTGTTGGAAAGAAATTTGGTTGTATTTGTTGATTTATTAATAGAGATAACAGGAAAGGAAATCCATACTTTCGAAGGAAGTGGTGCCGCAGGGGGAATTCCAGTTGGAATCTTATCTTTTTTTGAAGGTGCAATTATTTCCGGATATAAGCTTTTTAAAGATGTGTCAGGATTCCTCGATGAATTATCGGATGCAGATTTGGTGATCACGGGGGAAGGTAAGATTGATTACCAAACATTTTGCGGAAAACTTCCATATTCTATTGCACAGGAAACCAAGGAAGCAGGTGTGAAATGTATTGCTTTTTGTGGGGTTAAGGGAGATAATTGGGAGAGATTTGCAGATACAGGTGTTTCTGTTTTTTCTATTCTTAATGATTCATCTGAACCGTTACCCGAAGAGCCACATAGAGAACTCATCAAATTAGCAGAAACTTCAATAATGGATTTTATATAGCTATTGCAACAAAACAGAATTTACCATCTTTTCGTAATACAAATGCTCAGATTATTACTCAAATCTTGAATTATAGCTAAAAAAATGGAAAGCTTTCCAATTATTGATGCCTAAACTATCACTGTCTTTAAGTAATAATTTTCTGTTACTTATTGCCAAACAATACCTTAAACATTAACTATTGTTTTGGAATGGTTAATGCAATGGATATAAATGATATCGAAGATGAATACCGATTTATGAACCAGTTTTTGATGTCGGCGAGAGGGTTTAGTAATAAATGTACCATTTACCACCAAGCTCCCCTGGTGGTAAATGGTTTTCTGGTATTTACAATGGTTCCTATCTAATTCAATAAAAAAAGGGACAAGTATAAATACTTGTCCCTTTAGTTTTATAGTTTCAGCTAAATCTACACTTTATAAAAATCTCTATACCATTTGATGAATCTATTGATTCCCTCTTGGATTGGAGTATCAGGTTTGTAATCCAAATCCTGGATCAAATCATCAACATTTGCATGACTAGCAGGCACATCTCCCTGTTGAAGTGGCAACATCTCTTTAATTGCCTCTTTTCCAAGTGCTTTTTCAATCGCAGTTATGAAATCAATTAGAAGCACGGGATCATTATTACCAATATTGTAGATCTTATATGGTGCTTTAGATGAACCCGGATCGGGTGTTAATCCAGACCAATCGGGATTAGGTTTTGCCGGGTTTAAGATAACCCTGACTATTCCTTCGACAATATCATCAATGTAAGTAAAATCTCGCCTCATTTTACCATAATGAAACACCTGAATAGGTTTGTTTTTTACAATTGCTTCTGTGAAGAGGAAAAGTGCCATATCAGGTCTACCCCAAGGTCCATAAACGGTGAAAAAGCGAAGACCGGTTGTTGGTAGATTATAAAGAGCACTGTATGAATGAGCCATTAGTTCATTTGACTTCTTACTCGCAGCATATAAACTGATAGGGTGGTCAACATTATCAGAAGTACTGAATGGCATACTTTCATTCCATCCGTAAACGCTTGAACTACTGGCATATACAAGATGCTTAACATTGTGATGTCTGCAAGCTTCTAAGATGTTAAAAAAGCCAATGATATTGCTTTCAATATAAACATCCGGATTAGTAATACTATATCTTACCCCCGCTTGAGCAGCAAGATTAACAACCACATCAAAATTATGCTCCTGAAACAACCTATTTAAGTTTTTCTGATCAGTTAAATCAAGTTT
>JAFGVF010000208.1 GCA_016938155.1 Candidatus Cloacimonadota bacterium | reverse complement strand
TGCTGATGGGATATCCTCCGCAGTTATAAACTGGGGACTTGCTTCTGATGCATTGAATAACCAAGTTACTATGTCTCTTGCAAGAGACTCTTATAGTGGAACTATTCCTGCTCAAGCAGATGGCTCAACTGTTTATTTCAATATCTATGCTCAGGATACTACTACTGAATCCACAACAAGTGATACTCAGAACTATTCTGTTGCCATGCCGGTTGTTGATACACCAACTTTCAATCCAGTAGCCGGAACTTATACTGAGACTCAATCTGTTGAAATTCTTTGTGGAACAGCTGATGCAACCATTTTATACACAGTTGATGGTTCAGAACCGGATTTAACTTCCAACCTTTATGCCTCTGCATTGACTATTGATGCTACTACTACCGTCAAAGCAAGAGCTTATAAGACAAACTATGCACCAAGTGCTGTTGCTGAGGCAATCTATACTATCGGTGCTGCTGATCCAGCAAACATCTATATTAGTGAGTATATTGAGGGTTCTTCATATAATAAGGCTATTGAAATCTATAATGCCGGTGATAGTGAAGTTAATCTTGGCTTCGTTACTGTTGGACTTATCTCTGGTGGCGGGGAGTGGAGCGAACAGTCTATGACTCTCAGCGGAACACTTGCAGTTGGCGATGTTTATGTAATTGCTCATCCCAGTGCAAACACCGGGATACTTGCTGTTACGGATATTACTAATAACACGGTAATTAATTATAACGGTGATGATGCTATTGGTATCTTCTATGACGGCGTGCTTGTCGATGCTGTTGGAACAAATGGTGCAGACCCCGGAACTGCCTGGGATGTTGCCGGCATAGTAGGAGCAACTGCAAACCACACACTTATCCGCAAATCTACAGTTACCACCGGAACTACTGATTGGGCTACCTCCGCTGGTACAAATGCTACCGATTCACAATGGATTGTTAATGATATTGATACTTATGAAAACCTTGGATTGCCTACACCAGCTGAAGTTCCGGTGACCAATCCAGTCATCACTAACATCATATATCTTCCCACAAATCCAACCCCTTCAGACGCTGTTGTAGTTACTGCTGACATCACTGATGATGACGGCATCGCTTCAGCTTATATCAATTGGGGGCTTGCTTCTGATGCCCTGAATAATCAGATTACAATGACTTTAACCAGAGAAAACTATACAGGCACTATTCCTGCCCAAGCAGATGGTTCCATGGTTTATTTTAATATTGAAGCTAATGATAATGCAACCGGTTCCACAATAAGTACAGTAACAAACTATTCTGTATCTATGCTGGTTGTTGCAACTCCGACATTCAGTCCTGCTGCAGGGACTTATGGATCTGCTCAGTCTGTAGAAATCCTTTGCGAAACAACTGATGCAACTATAATGTACACTATTGACGGATCTGAGCCGGATTTAACTTCAAACCTCTATGCAAGTGCTCTAACGATCGATGCAACAACAACTGTAAAAGCCAAAGCATATAAAACAGGTTATACACCAAGTGCTGTTGCTGAGGCTGTTTACACTATCTCTGAAGCAGCTCCTGCAAACATCTATATCAGTGAATATCTGGAAGGTTCTTCCAATAATAAAGCCTTTGAGATTTACAATGCCGGCGATACAAGTGTTGACCTCGGTTTAGTTGAAGTCTGGAGAATCTCCAATGAAGGAGACTGGACTGAAGGTGCAACAAATAGTGTTACTCTAAGCGGAACATTAGCTCCCGGAGAAGTTTATGTTATCTGTAATTCATCTGCAATTGCAGAAATTCAAGCTCTTTCCGAGTTAATCGGAACAACAATCTGTTACTTTAACGGTAATGATGCCATGGGGCTTGTTTATAATGGTACCCTTGTTGATGCCATTGGACTTGAAACCGTTACTGCCCCGTCAGTGGGTTGGGATGTCGCAGGAGTTACTGCTGCAACGGCTAATCATACCATACTGAGAAAAGCTGCTGTTACTTCAGGTAATATGAATTGGGCTGCATCTGCAGGTACAAACGCTTCAGACTCTGAGTGGATAGTTCTGGATATTGATAACTATTCAAATCTTGGACAACCTACAAGCCTTTACAATGAATCACCGGTTATTACCAACATTCTGGTTAGCCCTTTAGCCCCGGAAGTTGGGATGAATGTAACTATTTCTGCTGATGTTACAGATGATGATACTATCGCATCCGTTAATCTATTCTATGGAGATTTACCTGATTTTTATGGAATTCTTGTTCCTATGAATTCTCGTGCTACTTACAGTGCAGTATTGAGTGGGCTGAGTGCTGGAACTTATTACTTCGTGATTGTAGCGACTGACAATGAAGGTGCAGTGGTTACTTCAGAGGAGCAGATATTTACTGTAACAGAACCTACACCAACAGAAGGTATTCTTGTCAGTGAAACTTCTCTTAGTTTCACTGCAACTGTCGGAGAAACATCCGATATTCAGGAATATACTCTTGAAGGAGTTAACCTTGTTGATGTAATCAATATTGTCGTTACAGGACCTTTCCAGGTTTCTGATAACGCTTTGAGCTGGGATAATGAGCTTTTTGATCTGGATCCTGAATATAACGGCTCAATTTGGGTTCGTTATATGCCAACAGTAGCCGGTGCTCAAACAGGTGAAATCACTCACAGCAGTACCGATTATGACGATGTAATCATCAATCTTAGCGGTACAGCTACTCTTCCTTTGGTGGATATCGAAAATGAAAACTTCGACTTAGGTACACTCGGAAATTGGACTGCCGTTAGCGTTATTGGTGCTCAAACCTGGTTGGCTAATTCAAGTAATGCTTATATGAACGGTTATCTCTCCGGTGCACAGGATAATGAAGACTGGCTTATCTCACCTGCAATGAATTTCGATGCATATGAGAATGAAGTATTCTCTTTTGATAGTGCCAAGAATTATACCGGTCCGGATTTGGAAGTTTATATCTCAACCGACTATGTTGATAATCCATCTACAGCCAGCTGGACAGCTCTGAATCCTGTTCTTTCTTCAGGTAGTAATGTTTGGACAGGTTCCGGCGATCTGGATGTTTCTGCATATAGCGGAACCGTTAGAATCGCATTCAAATATGTTTCTACAACTGGCGGTGCAGCCTCTTGGCGAGTGGACAATGTTCTCATCCAGGGTACAGTTATTGAAGGCGTTAATACAGCTCCAACTATAGATACTATTGTCAGCTCTCCTCAATATCCTTCTTCAACTGATACGGTAACAGTATCTGCTAACATCACAGATGAGGATGGAATTGCTTCTGCCTATATAAACTGGGGTTTTGCTTCTGACGCATTAAACAATGATGTTGCAATGACACTTAGCAGAAACACATATACTGGTATCATTCCTGCTCAGGTCGCCGGTGCAACTGTTTATTATACTATCACAGCTACAGATAACAACGCATCTCCTCTGGCTGCTGTAAGTGGAGTTCAGAGTTATACGGTTGTTATGGATGTAACCAACATTGCTGCCTTGAGATTGAATTCTCCAAGCCCAACAGTTTATTGCCTTGCAGGTGAAGCTGTTCTTACATTTCAGCAATCCTATCGCTATCAGAAATACATACAGGATAGTACAGGTGCTATTTTAATTGATGATGTAGCCGGTGCTATCACTACAGCTTATAATGTTTATGACGGGATTACCGGTCTTTGCGGTTACCTGACTGAGTATGGCGGAATGCTACAGTTTGTACCTGTTGCTGACCCAGGTATTGCAACTTCAACCGGAAATACAATTACTCCTGCAGTGATTACGCTTGCAGATATGACTACCGGATTTGAAACATACGAAGCTCAGGTTGTTACTGTTAATAATGTCAGCTTCAGTGCTCTCGGAAACTTCGCTAACGGAACTGTTTATGTTTTAAGTGATGGGACAAATACATATAACTTCCGTTCGACTTTCTATGATGTAGATTATATCGGAACTGCTATCCCGAGTCAGCCGGTTAACCTTACCGGTATCCTGAATTCTCGTACTGACGGGGAATACATTACAGCAAGAGTTTTAACAGACTTTGATGTAATTACAACCGTTGTAGCAACTCCGTACTTTACACCTGCAGCCGGTACATATACCGAAACTCAGAGTGTGGAGATTTTCTGCGATACCGTTGGAGCTTCCATCTATTACACACTGGATGGTACAGATCCTGACGACACATCATCTCTTTACTCTGCTCCTCTAAGCATAAGTGCAACTACCACAGTAAAAGCAATAGCTTATCTGACGGGACTTACTCCAAGTAACATCGCTGAGGTTGTATATACCATCATTGAACCGGTACAGGCTAATCTATATATCAGCGAATATATTGAAGGTTCATCCAACAATAAGGCTATCGAGATTTATAATGCCGGTACAGAAGCAGTTGATTTAGGTCTGGCTGAATTCTGGCGCATCTCTAATGACGGTGACTGGACAGAAGGTGCAACGAACGCTGTTACCTTAAGCGGAACATTGAATCCGGGTGAAGTCTATGTTATCTGTAACTCGAGTGCAATTGCTGAGATTCAGGCATTATCTGACCTGATCGGTACTACTATCTGCTATTTCAACGGTAATGATGCCATGGGATTAGTATATAACGGTGTACTCATTGATGCTATTGGCGTAGAAACAACTCCAGCAACTCTTCCTTCTCTCGGTTGGGATGTTGCAGGGGTTATAACTGCTACGGCTAATCATACTCTGGTTCGTAAGGCTACTGTTACAGCAGGAACAATGAACTGGGCTGCATCTGCAGGTACCGATGCTGATGATTCGGAATGGATTGTTTATGATATTGATGACTATTCCAATCTTGGACTGCCAACTCCTACAGGAACACCAACTCCTGATATGCCTACCAACTTAGTTATAACAAACGATGCTGTCGGCAGAATCCTCACTTGGGATGTTGCTGCAAATGCAGTTACTTATAAAGTATATGCTGCAGATAATCCTTTTGCCCTCGAAGGTGATTGGTTATTGGTAGCTACAGTTTCCGATACAATGTGGACTGATACAGAGACAAACTCAAAAAGATTCTACAAAGTAATAGCCTCTTCCGACTCACTTCCATTAAGAAGCGGAAGATAAATAAACTTAACTGATTAGTTTAAAAGGCTGTTGATATACTCAACAGCCTTCTTTTTTCTACTTCCCCGCATACTATAAAGAACTACTTCTCAATTAGTTCGATTGCTTCCGTCTATTATTTTCATCCATTATCTCATAAACTATTCTCCCAACATTTTTCCCATCAATAAGTTCCCACCACCCCTGATTTATCAGCATCACCATTAGCATCACCATTTTTGATCTTAATTCCAGCCCTATTGTAAGTCCATTTAACACGCGTTAATTTTGCGTTAAATACTTATGCACAATTTGTGGATAACTCGTGCCTATCCACGGGAGGCCCACGGGTGGGTAACGGATAGCCGACGAGTCACCCACGCGTCATGAATGGATTGAGTATTGACGATATATTGATTGGATGAAATCATAGGACGAAATCACTGGAGTTGTCCGATATGATGATAAGTCCCATCCCATTGCATTGTTATTACGGGTCTCCTACGGGTCAGATAGGAGTATCTTAGGCAAAGGCGTCAGATGGTGGGAAGAGAAACGGTGGTTACTCCCTTCATGGACGAAGAAGATTCTTGGAATCTACAAGGTAAAGAATAACTTAACTCTATTGACATGTGCGGAAGATTAGCAAGTGAAGAGGCTGTTTAAAAATGACTCTCCTCTTGCCGGATTTTAGTTAAATCAAAAATAATATTGACATCATGATATCAATTTTGATATAAATTGATTTGTTATTTTAATGAGGGATTTAGGAAAAGGAGGATAGATGCGTTATTTGTTAAGTTTACTAACATTATTGTTTATTGCTAACATAACAGCAACAACAATATATGACATTCAATATACTACAATTCCTGGAGATGATGGAAAATATCCATCGCTTTTTGTAGGACAGCAGGTTACGGTAGAAGGAATTGTAACGGCTATCGGGATGTCTGGGGACAATTACTTCATTAGTGAACCCTCTGGTGGAGAATGGAGTGGAATATTTGTTTTCGATAACAACACAATGCCCTTGCCTGGTGATTTAGTTTCAGTACAAGGAACTGTTACGGAACACTTCGGTTTAACTGAGTTATCAAATGTATCAGGTACAATAATAAGTAGTGATAACCCCCTCCCTAACCCTATAGTTATTCCTACCGGTTCTTTCGCATTACCCGGCATAGCTGAAAAGTATGAATGTGTTCTGTCAGCAACTTCCCGTATTACTGTAATATCTGAGTTTAATGAATTTAATCAATACGAAATCAATGACGGCTCGGGAGCCTGTTTAGTGGATGATTACTTGTATGGTGGCTATGTACCTGTTGTTGGTCATTTACTTGATATTATCGGCATTGTTTATTACTCTTATGATGAATTCAAGATATTACCAAGAAATGGGGGTGATATATTGCCTTATGGAACGAGTAATAAGAAGAAATCCTGGGGAAGAATAAAATCCATTTATAAATAGAACTTTAGCTTTCCAAGACACTTTTTAGATTAATCAATAACTCTTGGTTTATGGGTTTGTACTGAAATTCATCAATGCAAGCTATTGTTTTTAGGTGATGAATAGAATTAGTCACAAAGGCGTTTTCGTACTCTGAAAGTTCAGATAGCAATACTTGTTTTTCAATAATCTTGTAGCCTATAATCTCTTTTTGTTGCAAAAGCTTGCTTCTTATGATTCCAGGTAGTATGTTTGCTGCTGAAGAAGGTGTATAGATATGGCGATTGCGAATAAAGAAGATGTTTGCAAAACAGGTCTCCAAAACATCTCCCTTATTGTTATAGAAAAGCATCTCATCATATCCTGAAGCTGTGGCTTTGTTCTTAAAATAAACTGGTAGCATATAGTTTGTTGTTTTGTGCTGATTCAAAGGACATAACTCTCGAGGTGTGGGAGCAACCATAACTTTAATCGGTGAGTCTGAAAGAACTAACGGCTCAGCTGTTATCACAAGTTGAGAAGTATTGACTGATTTCAAGCGAATAATAATTCTAAGTCTCAGACTGTCCACTCCATTGTGCTTTACCAAGCTTGAAATAATATTCATGTATTCTGCCTCTACGAACGGAATACCGTAGAATTCACATGAGCTACTTAATCTAGTAAGATGTTCTTTTAAAAAATAGAGCTTTCCAAATTGTACTTTCAGAGTTGTGAATACTCCATAGCCGAAAAGTCCGGCCGGATTGTTTAATTCAATAAATACATTGTTGCTATCAGTATATGCACCATCTACATACCAAATCATCTGTACTCCTTTGTACCTGAAGCGATAAAATGAGTAACTTTATGTATTGTCTCATCATATTCTTTCTCAGGTTCTGAATCTATTGTAACTGCTCCACCGCTATTAAAAAAGAGAGTTTGCTCATTTGTGTCAATGTTTGTAGTAATTATTCCGGTTCTGATTACAATGCTTGATTGCATAAACTGCTGGTTCATGAGAAAAATGGAACCGGTATAAAGATTACGCCTCGAAGTCTCTAATTCATCAATTATCTCCATTGACCGAACCTTCGGACATCCGGTAATGGAACCACCTGGAAAGCAAGCCTTTAACAGATCTATATAATCTTTATCATCCTCTAAGACACCCTCAACTATTGCAACCAGATGCCACACATTTGTATACTTTTCCAGTCGATGTGGTGTTACAACTTTCACAGAACCCACTTTACAGCTACGGGAAAAATCATTACGCATCAAGTCAACAATCATGTGGAGCTCAGCTTTGTCTTTTTCGGAATCAACAAGACCATTGCGGGATAGAAGATCCTGTTCCTGGTCCATATACCTTGGAGCAGTTCCTTTGATGGGTCTTGTTTCCACCTGTAAGCCATCTCCCTTTATAAATTGCTCGGGAGAGATAGAGAGAATTTTTACATTCGGGAGATTAATAAATGCAGAAAAAGGTGCAGGATTCTTCCTGTACAGGTTTTTGAAAAGTGTAAAAGGATTTCCATTGAATCCCGCACGATATTGCTGAGATAGATTAACTTCATAAACTTCTCCATCAAGAACATAATCTCTGATTTGCTGAACCTTCGTGCAATACTCCTCTTTACTGAAATCAGGATAAATACTACCGATAATATAAGAATCGGGTATTTTCTCAAATTCTTGTTCTAAAGGCTTAGAATCATAAGAAATTTCGATTTTAAAGGCAGATTTTGATTGGACATCAAAGTAGATAAATCCGGAATAAATACAATAATACGCATGAGGAAGTTTATAGTTAAGTTTTGTACTGCCCGGTAATTTCTCGACTGTATGTGCCATTTCATAAGAAAGAAAGCCGGTTACACCACAGCGATTTGCAGGATATGGTAGCGATTCATAATTCAAAGTACTAATGAGCAGTCGTAATGTTACCCATGGAGTAAACTCCATAGGAATAGTTTTATCATTTTGTAACATCGTGCTTCCTAAAGGATGAAAACTATATACAGCTACAGGATTATATGCAATTAAAGAAAAGCCTGCAATATCAGATTCTCCCTGTCCTGTTAAAAGAAGAGAATACTTGTTATCAGAGTATTGCTGAAAACAATCAATTGCCTCTACCCAAGGATACTTCTCAATTTTATAAGATTTAATTATCATTCAACAAACTCATTGATGAAATTCTTCATAATAATTCTACCGTATTCAGAGAGAAACGACTCAGGATGAAACTGTACTGCAAAAGCTCCGGCTTGTTTATCTTCAAGAGACATGGGAATTTTGTCATCAGTCTCTGATGTCACTATTAGGGAATTATTCAAAACATTACAGCATAAAGAGTGGTATCTTGCAACTTTAAATCGGTCAGGTAATCCTTTCAATAGAATTGAGGTTTTGTCTGTACGGTTGATAATGTCGATTTTCCCATGTACAGGATA
>JAFGVF010000017.1 GCA_016938155.1 Candidatus Cloacimonadota bacterium | reverse complement strand
GTGGAGAAGCAGTGACTGAGCAGTGAGAAAACAGTGGAGAGCTGAACGGAGCCATTAATGTTGCCGGATAGCCCATTGAAATAGCCAAACTCCGCATTATTTCCACTGTAGATTGTGATTTGTGGTTGAACTTGAAACATTAATGATAAACAGCTCGTGAAAAAAAAGAAAAAGTTAAACACAATTAATTAGGAGTAGGTGACATTTTGACTACTTTATAACTAAACAATTATCAGGAGGAATTATGCTGACAGATTTAGAAATAGCCCGTAAATCGAAAATGTTGCCAATAACCGATATTGCCAGGAAACTCGGGCTTAGTGAAGATGACCTTGAGCTGTACGGAAAATATAAAGCTAAATTGACTTACCAAGCCATATCGCGAATCAGAAAAATGGAACGGGGAAAGCTTATCCTCGTGTCTGCTATAACTCCCACTCCGGCAGGTGAGGGCAAAACCACTACGACAATAGGACTTTCCCAAGCCCTGAATAGAATTGGAAAAAGCTCCATTGCTGCTATTCGAGAGCCTTCCCTTGGTCCGGTATTCGGAATCAAAGGCGGTGCTGCAGGGGGTGGTTACTCACAAGTGCTTCCAATGGAGGATATTAATCTTCATTTCACAGGGGATATGCATGCCGTGACCTCAGCGAATAATAACCTTTCTGCATTGATAGATAACTATATCTACTGGGGAAATCCCATAAACCTCGACCCTCGCACAATCAACTGGAATCGTGTTCAGGATGTAAATGACCGGATGCTGAGAAGCATGGTTGTTGGGCTCGGGGGTAAAAAGCAGGGATTCCCGCTTGAAGAAAATTTCATGATAACTCCCGCTTCCGAAATAATGGCAATCCTTTGTTTATCAAATGATCTGGAAGACCTGAAAACCCGTATCGGAAACATTCTTATCGGTTTTACCTATGAGAATAAACCGGTATATGTCAAAGACTTAGGGTTTGAAGGTGCAATTTCAGCTCTCTTAAAGGATGCCTTAAAACCTAATCTTGTTCAGACAACCGAGAATACCCCCGCCTTCGTGCACGGAGGTCCCTTTGCTAATATTGCTCAGGGTGCCAATAGTATTCTCGCAACCAAAATGGCAATGGCACTTTCGGATTATACTGTTACGGAAGCCGGATTCGGATTCGACCTCGGGGCGGAGAAGTTCTTCGATATTGTTTGTCGGATTGGTGGCTTTTGTACCAATGCTGTTGTACTTGTCGCAACTGTCAGAGCATTGAAATTGCATGGCGGAGCAAGCCTTAAACACTTGACCGAACCTGATGTAAGAGCTCTGGAAAAAGGACTTGAAAATCTCGGAAAGCATCTGGAAAATATCCGTAAATTCGGTATGAAGTCTGTTGTTGCCATAAATCGTTTTGCTTCCGATACCGATGAAGAATTAGAGATGATCAGAGTTTACTCAGAAAGTAAAGGTTTCGCTGTCTCCTTGGTAGAATCCCATGCAAAAGGTGGCGAAGGAGCTGTTGATTTGGCTGAGAAAGTCGTTGACCTCATCGAGCATGACAGATGCACTCTCAATCCCCTTTATCCCCTGGATATGAGTGTGGAGGATAAAATATACACCATCGCCTCTGAAATATACGGAGCAGAAAGTGTTGACTTTACTGCGGAAGCCAAGCAGGACTTGAAACAGATACAGAAAATGGGTATCGAAAAATTCCCTATCTGCATGGCAAAAACTCAGAAATCATTATCTGATAATCCACTCCTACTCGGCAGACCAAAGGATTTCCTCGTAACCGTGAGAAAAATAAACATCTCAGCCGGAGCTGGCTTCCTTGTCCCGATTACAGGGGAAGTGATGCTGATGCCGGGATTACCTAAAACCCCATCCGCAATGGAGATGGATATCGATAAAGACGGAAATATTACGAATCTGTTTTAGATTTTAATTTAGTTTCACTGGGGCTTAGCTTGCTAAGCCCTTTTTCAGCGGGACTTCCTCGCTAAGCCGGGAGTTTCGTGTTCAGAAGCTTGCACAATACAAGCTTGCGAGTTCGGGGCAATGCGGACTCGACGGGAACGGTCGCGTAAAGCACGCATCCTTGCTTGACAAAACTACAGTATAGAAGCATGTCGTAAATAAAAAAAGGAGAAAACTATGCCTTTTTGCGTAAACTGTTCTAAAGAGATAAACAGTGAATGGAAGATATGTCCAATTTGCGGGAAACCAAACCCATTATCACAGAGTAATACTGAAAGTACTCCCTCTGATAGTGGAACAACAATCATCGATGGTGGAAAAGGTAACTATGGTCTGGAGCTAAGCAATCTTCCAAAAGGCTTTGAGATTGAGGGCAGATACCGTATTGAAGCAAAACTAGGTAGAGGTGGTTTCGGAACGGTTTATAAAGTGTGGGACAATAATGTAGAGTCCTGGAAAGCCCTCAAAGTAATCGATAACATTTTCTATGATGACGAAAAGATGCTAAGTAAATTAAGAAAAGAAACTCTGCTTCTGATGAAAATGAATACAGAATATATAGTGCGAATTTGGGGTATTCATCTATCAAAAGACATTAAATACATTGATATGGAGTATTTAGAGGGAAGAACGTTAAGTGATGTAATGATGTTGTATCCAAATCATAAAATACCAGAGAGAATGGTATGCGAATTAACAATACAAATTTGTAAAGGTATGATTGAGATACATAAAAATAATATAGTTCATAAAAGCCTAAATCTACAGAATGTTTTACTTACTCAGGAATGTAATATCAAGATC
>JAFGVF010000207.1 GCA_016938155.1 Candidatus Cloacimonadota bacterium | reverse complement strand
TATTGATAGGTTGGCGGAAGAAACATATTAATGTCAGTTTTAAATGTGTCTTATAAATGATGACTGCTAAGAGTTGTTGTTATCATTTATTAGATGTAGCTTTAATCATACAATGATGAAAAATCATAAGCCAAGGAGGCTTTTATGAGAAAGAATGCTATTATTCTAATGCTTCTTATTTTAAGTACTCAGTTACTTATGTCTGTCGGAGGAGATAATATCACTACAGCAGTTTCGATTTTATCCATTCCATACTATGATACGGGTTCGACAGTTAATCTTACAAACACCATGATGAATCTCTCTAACGATACTTTTTATAAGATAACCCCTGTAATTGATATCACCGGAGTAAGTATTGACCTGAGTGGTTCTGTTTTTGATACTCAGTTATGGATTCTGAATGATGAAGGAGTGTTGTTATGGTCGGATTCAGATACAGGGTCATGGCTAACATCAGCATTATACGGGTTAACACTCGAAGGGGGGATAACTTATTACATTTGCATTGAAGGTAACTTATCCTCCAACGGAGATTACATCATGAACATCGATGCTGATGAACCATGGCCGAATTTAAGTACACCGCGATTGATAAGAAATATAAGCCCATTCAATGGAGCAACGAGGGTTAGTACCGGTGTAACATTGACTTGGGATTTTGGTTTGATTACCGATTCTTATGACCTTCTAATCGGGACAACCAATCCGCCGACGACACAGGTTGTAACCGGTGCTTCTGCAGGAGTTTCAGGAAGCTACACTCCGAGTGTACCCTTTCAAAACTTAACAACTTATTACTGGACGGTGGTATGTCATAATAATCTGACTACAGTACCTAATTACAACTATATGAGCTTTACAACAGATGATGCGGGTGGACTCCACATAACAAATGTAACTCCTGAGAATGGTGAGGAGAATGTGCCCACAAATATAAGTTTGAGCTGGGATTTTGCCAACACCACACAGACCTATGACCTCTACTTCGATGTTGTTTTTCCACCTGTGAATCCAGTGGTAATAGGTGCACCGGCTTCAGGTCAGGGAGAATATTTATCCCCAGGACTATCCTCCAATACCACCTACTTCTGGAAAATCATTTCGAGAAATACCTCAATAGAAAATCCAACTGTAGATTACTTCCGCTTTACGACCTTGTCTTACGGACCAGCTATTGAGATAGGTGATTCCCTGGAAGTGGATGCCCATGTCCCAATTGAACCAAATGCAAATTATTCCTATAGCCAATCACTGTATTACCAAGAGGATATAAATACTATAAACTGCCAAATAAACTATCTCTGTTATCAACTGAATCAAGTCAGCACACTGGTGAATAATAACAATTGGACTATTTACATGGGACATACTGATAAAGATGGATTTACAAGTGTAAATGACTGGATACCGATAACTGAGATGATTGAAGTTTATCACGGTGAGCATCCGGTTGTAAATGCTGACGGTTGGCTGGAATTTTCGCTTGATACACCTTTTATCTACAACAATGAAGATAACCTTGTTATTGCAGTATCTGAGAATCAACCAGGTGCGTCTAATGATTCAGAAGACTTCTATTGCAGCTCAGTTTTCTGGCAGGATAGATGTATTTATTCAACTGCATATACAAATCCGATTGATCCGGTTAACCCGCCTGCAGCCGACCGAAGGGGCAATTGGTATCCAAATGTGAAGTTCTATAGAGGAGAGATGAGTGAAGACGCTGAGCTAAGGTATTATCCTCAGACTTATGATTTCGGAAGTCTTTACACTCACTATGTCTCAGATTCATTGAAAATCTCCTTTCAAAATATTGGTTTAGAGCCAATGGTAATTTCATCAATCGTTATTGATGATAATGAAAATTTTACTTTGACTGATTTAAACAATTATCCTCTATTTCTTGTATCAACACAGAATTCAGAAATTTGGGTAAAATTCAACCCTATGCATGACGGTTCCTTTACAGGTACTGTTACAATCTCCGATACTAACGGGAATACCAATACCATTGTTTTGACAGGTGAAAGTGCAGATGTAACTATATCAGATTTTCCATATCCTCAAACATTTAATCTTTCAACTATCCCCTTAGGTTGGAGGATAGAACCCGAAACTGAAGGATGGCAGTTAGCTAACAATGAATTTGGAGGTCACGGAGCAACTCAGGAAGCCACAGGAAATGGTGGATTCTATATCGGGATAGATGACGGGTTGTCAGAAGCTTACCCTAATCACTTATACTCACCACCGATAGACCTAATCAATGCACCGAATCCGGCATTGTCTTTTAAGTACTGGATAGGCGATGATTTGAACTTCTCGAGTCTCTTTATTGATGTTCTTAACATTGACTTGATAGCAACTAATATTGCCCAATATCAGCAGTTATTCGGTTCAACTTTCTGGACAAGTGCAGTTATCCCGCTTACAGAATACTCGGGGCAAATTGTTACGATAGATTTCAGGGGAGTTCATGGTCAAGGCTATAAAGGTGATATCTGCCTGGATGATGTTTTCATATACAGCGATTATGATGCAGTTGATGAGAACATTATTGAACCAAATGAAATCACTTCATTACAATCTAACTATCCGAATCCCTTCAATCCAGAAACCACAATTGCCTTTAGCCTTAAAGAGAAAGGAAATGTTAAAATTGATATCTATAATATAACCGGACAGCATATCTATACAGTTACAAATGAAACATACGACCCGGGTCATCACACAATAATCTGGAACGGAGATGGCAAGAATGGTAATAAAGTTCCAACTGGTATTTATTTCTATAAAATGGAGTCTGGAACCTATACAAAAACAAGAAAAATGATACTTCTGAAATAGTGTATAAATACTTATAGATTGATACCGATCCATACAGCTATTCCAATCCCTTCCTGGTTGAGCCAAAAAACAAGGAAGGGGTTTTCTGTTTTACGGATTATTATATTCTCAACTTAGAAAAAAATTGCTTGGATTTGACAAACTCCCAAAAAAGCTTGACCATAAACAGGAATTTACAAAATATTACTTACCTAAAAACATGAAGGAGAAAATATCGGTAATTAGTTCTTATCTTTTGATATTTAAAATACGACTTAGATTCGGAGAGTGTATGAAAAGATTAGTGATTCCGGTGTTTCTCTTATGTGTCGGGTGGTTACTTAATGCTCTTGTTCCCCCACATCCACTTTACAAGGCAATTGTACCTGATAAACCGACTTCAGTTTCGGAAAGATATGAAAATAGACAGAAGGTTGACCCCGATCCTTTACCTTCTCAGATAATAGTTTTTATGGTGGATTTCCCTGATATGCAATTTGTATCCACACCATCATATCCTGATTACCTGGTACATGATTACAACTATTTTAAGAGATTAATGCTCCATGTTTCCGATTACTGGTCTGATGCCTCACACGGTCAGTATGAACTTTATGAGAATATCCGCGTGTATGAGTCTGTGGTTCGACTCCCTCAAGACCATTTCTGGTACGGTAACGATGAATATTCAGACGAGAGAATGGTAAGATATTTTGAGGATTTAGTTGCTTCTGTTGATGCAGATGTGGATTTCTCGGAGTATCAAGGAATCATGACCATCTACGCCGGAGCCGGACAGGAATCAGATATTGACGGTTTGAGGACGAATGAAATCTGGAGTACTTTTCTTAGTCGTAAAGATTTGAGAGAGATAAATGACCCTGATAATGATGAATATCAAGGCATTCTGACCAATGATGGAGTCTATGTAAAAGAACTTGCTATTGTAGCAGAGACAGAGTTTCAGGATTATTTTCCAACTGAAGGTTTTGAAGCTAATTCATACCTATTCAGTAACTTTGGTGTTACTTTACATCAATTCGGGAAACTCTTAGGATTACCTACACTTTTTGATAATGTAAGCTCCAACGGTCGTTCACAGGGAATCGGAAACTACGGAATAATGGGAAGCGGGTCATGGAACGGGAATGGTTATATTCCAGCCTTACCGTGTGCCTGGAGCCGTTATTATCTTGGCTGGGAAAATGCCATTGAAATTAATGTGAATCAAGTTGATATTCCCATTGACCAGACACTTGATAAATTCCATACAAATCCCTTGATGTATAAAGTGCCAATTTCTGAAACAGAGTATTTCCTTGTGGAGTGCCGTTCGCAAAATCCCGATGGTAGCTATTACAACGGAACGGCAACTTTTACATTTGATTTAGTGGAAAATCAGACTTATTATCCACCGGATCCTAATAATCCTGATGCACCTTTACAACCAAAATTTGATTTTATGACCAATCGTTACCTCAACTGTGAATGGGATATTGCCCTACCGGGATTGGGTGGACCGGCAGTAGGTTCTGCTTTTGAGGATAATAGCGGTATATTTATCTGGCACATAGATGAATTGGTTATTGATGCCTTGTTTTCACCTGATTATGAAGTGAATCAAGTGAACTCTTATGCTACCCACAAGGGAGTTGATCTGGAGGAAGCTGATGGAGTTCAGAATCTCGATACAGCTGCTATAAATCCTAATATGTACGGAGGCCCATTTGACAGTTTCAGGGCTAACAATAACGATTATTTCGGATTTGACAACTATAACGGGCAGATTTCACAACCGACAGCAGTGAGTTACTATGGGGGAATACCCTTAGAAATCTACGATATAAGTTCACAAAGCACAACAATGAGCTTTTCCACAAGATTCCAATGGAGCTTATCAACCAATTATATAGGAGAAAATACAATTCCGGCTGCTTCACTTGACTATGATAATGATGGTGTTGATGAGATATTCTATCCTATGCCGAACGGAGCATATTATCTATGGAAAGGGGAGGAACTTTTCCCCGGGTTTCCTGGCTCAGGGGCTACCCAACTGAGTGAATTTTATTCCTATGACAATGAATTTAACAGAATCCTTGTACCTTACGGTTCTACTAATACGGTTTCTTTGCTTTGTATGGAACATGCTTCTCCCGACAGTGGGCTGGTCAATCTTAACGGACTTCAATACAATAAAAAATGGGCTGGTCCGATTGTGATTACTGAAGAAGAGTATTTGTTACCTCTGAATCATACAAACGACCATGGAAGTAGCATTATTGTTTTGGATAAAAATTTTGATTTGAAAGCAGAAGTTGTACTTGAAGACTCACTTTTAACAAATATTGCCTGGAAGGATGGAAATATCTACGCCCTGACCGATAAAGAAGAATACACAACTATGTATAAAATCTATCAGGAAAATGGAGTTTATTCTTTTTACGAATTCCAGTCTGAAGTTGGAAAAGATGATTATGTGAAGGCATTGTTTTGTGCCAACATCCGCCCAGAAAACAACGATGTCGATATGATGGTTATACAATGTACAGACCGGATCTATTTCTTCACTGAAAATGAGTTTGTTTACCCTAATTGTATCGGCTTTGTCCCACCAATAAGATATTCGCCTATAATGCTGCCCTATGAAACAACCGGTTTATTATCATTTGGAGATATGGACAAGAATGGAAGCTTAGATATAATTGCCGGATGGGAGAATGGAATCGCAGTGTATGGATATAATGGACAACTACTAAATGAAGGCTTGGACATTGTATCCCCTGCAGATACAACCGGAGTTGCAGGTGGAGCCTTTCCTGCCGATATCGACGGAGATGGAAAACTGGAGATAATCGGTAATTTTTCGCTGAATAGAATGTATGTATGGGAAGATAATTTTCGTGTTAAAAGAGGATACCCCAATAAGTTTTCAGAACGAAGCAGGACTTATCCTTTCCTGCATACTGATGCAGATGGAAATACTTACTTGATGTCTGCTGTAGATAACGGGAAATTATTTCGTAAGGTAATCGAATCTTCAAATCTCGAAATCACCAGCTCCTGGTATGCTGAATATGGAAACTTACAAAGAACAGCATCCTATACCGGAGAAGAAACAGAAAATATCTACACAGGTACAAAAACATTCGTTAAAGATGAAGTTTATGTTTATCCTAATCCTTACTCTTCAATAACAGGAGATGAGCTTAAAATCAAGCTGATGGTCAGTAAGAATATAGATGTAGAGATAAAAGTATTTGACATTGCAGCCAACTGTATATATAAAGATAAGATTGCCTGTCAGGCTTATATGAGCAACACTGACAAGATAAAGCTGAATACGAAGAAGATTAGTTCCGGGGTCTATTTTATTGTTTTAAAAGCCGGAAATGAGAAAAAAATTCTTAAATTTGCGATTGAAAAATGACGGAGGAAATAATGAGAAAATATAGATTTGTAGTCCTTGTAATACTAATATTTGGCAGTGCTTTACTTCATGCTGAATATCAAGGAGAAACTGGTTTCCAGATGTTGCAGATACCATCCGGAGCAGCTCAGGCAGGAATGGCGGGAACAGGATTTATGTATGCAGATAACGCTTTTTCAATATGGGATAATGCTGCTGCGGGGTTAATGAATAGTAACAGGACAATTTCTGCTAATCAGAATTTCTGGATTTATGATACTTCACTCTCATCTGTAGCATACTCAAACCACATGGGTAACATGCATATAGGAATTGGTGCTAAATACCTTGATTACGGTAAAATTGAAAACAGGGACTATACTGGATTATATTTAGGTGAATACCATCCCTGGGATATGCAGATGACGATGAACTGGGGCATGAGATTGGAAGCAAGTCATTATATCGGTGTTAATGTAAGTTATATCTACGAAAAAATCGATACTGCTTCTTCTTATGGTGGTACTGTAGATATTGGATATATCTATAAAACACCCTTGCGAGGTACAAACACATATCTTACTGTTAAACATCTGGGAGCAACATCCAAGGTTGAAGAGGAAAGCATTGACTTACCCATGACTGTCGAAGCCGGTATAACTAATCTGGTTGAATTGGAACAGATCGTTTTTACAACTGATCTTAGAGCTACTAATGAGTTTAGTAATGACTTCAGGGCAGCTTTTGGTGTCGAGAGTTCTTATGCCGGATTATTCTTCCTGAGAGCAGGATACAGTTTTAACTACGATAAAGAAGATTTTTCCTTCGGAGCAGGAATTAAACTGGAAAAAATGGGTATTGATTATGCATTTATTCCTGATAAAACAGAGTTAGGTTCTATTAATATGGTGAGTGTATCATACAAATTTTAATTGAAGGTTGATTATGAAAAGAGCAATAATCCTATTATCTATAATCCTGATAAGCAGTATCATCTTACTTGGGGCTATTGAGATATCTCCGCGTGAAGTTATTATTAAAACAGGACAACCCATGGAGATAAGGGGGACAAGAACAGGAATCGGTTCCCTTGATACTTTTCTGCAAAGTAAAAACATCAGGCAGATAAGAAAAGTTCCGATTCCGGATTTTAACTATTATGTAGCTTATCTTGGCAATGATATAACAAGGGATGAAATCGAAGCTCTTAATATTAACGGGATTGAATATATTCAACCTAACAATATCAACAGTTTTTACCGCACTCCGAATGATACATATTTCTATAGTCAGGAGTTAAGAGCAATTGACATTCAAAATGCCTGGGATATTGAAATTGGAAATGAGAATATTACGGTTGCTATTGTCGATTCAGGTATATTAAGAGAACATCCTGATTTGCAGGGTAGATGCAGGCTTAATTATGGAGAAGACGCAGATGGTGACGGCTTTGTAATGGACCCTGTAACCGGTGAATATGATCCCGGAGATTTGAATGGTGTGGACGATGACGGAAATGGTTTTATTGATGATATCTGTGGTTGGGATTTCTCCGATGCCCCTGAATTGGAAGAGATTGCCCTTGGTGATTACTATGAACAGGATAATGACCCCACTGACGAGAATTATCACGGAACTCATGTAAGCGGTATCGTTTGTGCAAATACAAACAATAACAGAGGTATTGCCGGAATTAACTGGAATGCTAAAATACTTCCCGTTCGAGCCGGTTTCAGAACTTTAGAAGGAACCGGATACCTTCAGGATGACGATGCTGCTGCTGCAATTATTTACGCGGTCAATTCAGGAGCAAATGTAATCAACCTCAGCTGGGGAGATGACAGTTATTCTCCCATTATCGGTGATGCTTGCGAATACGCATATCAACGCGGTGCTATTGTTGTTGCATCTGCCGGAAATACTCCTGAGCCTGTACTTAGCTACCCCGCAAGGCTTTCACATGTAATCGGTGTTGGCTCAATAAGCAGAGACAATGAAATTTCTGGGTTTTCAAGTTTTGGACCAGACCTTGATTTGGTTGGTCCCGGAGAAATCATCAT
>JAFGVF010000206.1 GCA_016938155.1 Candidatus Cloacimonadota bacterium | reverse complement strand
TTACAGATTGCAAAGTATAATCGGAATAATAAATTTTGGCAAGCAAATTACTATGACCATATAATTCGGAATGAGAAATCGTATGCAAAAATTGCAGAGTATATACTGACTAACCCCAGTAAATGGGCAGATGATATATTGAATCCAGATTATGTAGAAAGAAATAAGCATGGGAAGATATAATTTACTATTGTAGAGACGCACGGTCGTGCGTCTCTAATCGTTGACATAACCTGATGTTTCCATAAAATAAAGAAACTTTTCAAAAAATCCAGATGCACGACCGTGCATCTCTACAGATAGGAGACATAGGTATTAGACGCATGTCCATGCGTCTCTACAGGTGGCAAACATAGGCTTTAGACGCATGTCCATGCGTCTCTACAGGGTGTTGTCATTGTTTTGTGAGTAATAAGAAGAGCTCCCGCGGAGAAGTGCGGGAGCTTTTGAGTTAACTATTAGCTACCTTTCATCAGTGGAAGCTAAGATTTTGTAGAATTGCTGTCGGATTGCCGGAGTAGTGCAAGTCCAGATTATTCTTTCCCTGGAGTTGCGGGAAATCGGAACTGCTTTACTTGCAGACAAATCAATACCGGAAGCTTTCACAGCTCTGTTTTGCACACCGAAACTACCTGAAGTTGTTACTTCAGAGTAAGTTCCATTGGGTGAATCTGAAGCCAGAACTTTGTACGAAACGGCATTAGAGACAGCATCCCAACTCAAAGCAAGCTGTCCCGGAGATAAGGACAAACTGACATTTTGGGGTACTGATAAGGAAGCTAAAGGAGTGTTGAAGATATATGGATTGAGAGGGTTACCCAGAATCTGATTATTAACGAATCTGAGTGACTCCTCAAGGGTTGTTTGTACATCATCTTCAGCAACATAGACTTTATAGGTTAAGTATTCGTTTAGATTGTTGGAATACTGCGTAAGGAAGAAAGTCCACTGGTCAAGTACATTGACAGCAGAGGCAATCCCACGGCACTCATCACCATAGAACGCAGCCAACATAGCATTCTGAGTATTCAGAACCTCTCCGTTATAGTTAACAACAGCGGTTACATTGGAAGAATACTCATATTCAAGCGGATTAACCGTCCAGCCGGGAAGGTCTCTGGTGTAGGGAGTTGCCAGACGTTGGGATGTTAGTTCCGCTTCACTTCTGATAGCTGTGTTGTCGGGATAGGTGAACGAACCGGCATTTGCAGTGCTGAGCATATACCCCTTACCTGCATCCATAAAGAGCAGGGAACCATACCAGCCATAGCCGTCTATATATTGAGCATAACCGTTTTGACTCTTAACTAAATCGCCTGTCACAGCGTTGCTGATATTAGCCAGAGCCTGATTAACACTGAAGCTGAAGTGCGGGAGATAGCCTATCCAGTTCCAACCGCTTCCGTAGGTTATGGGAGTCGTTGACATATCCTCAAGAGTTCCGATTATCTGAAGTTCATCCGGCTGTGCAAGTTTGATTTTAACCGTTTCTGTTGTTGGAACTTCAGACATATTTCCTATCCAACCCAAACCGGTAGCATATTGAGCATAAGAGGTTTGATTCTTGATAATATCATTAGACTGAGGTGAAAGGGTACTCAGAATCGTATCTAATCCCATTGAAGCAGGATTTATCAGGTTTACTGAGACCCAGTTCCAACCACTGCGACAGCTGATTGTTCGAATAAGATTGGAAGATACATGTAGCAGTTCCGGTGTTACGGCAGTTCCGTAGATACCGCCTGACATGAAAGTGAACTGCTCGGTGACACCAATATGTTCCTTACTCGTTGAGTTATCCCAGACACGGAATATTAGCTCTTCTCCTTCCTCTTCATTGCTGTTCACCGTCAGATAGAACTGGTAAGTATTATCAAAATAAGGAACTCTCTGCAATGAGGCATAACCACGACATTCATAGTCGTTATCCTCATTGATTATGAAGGCACCTATTATATCGTTAGTATCGGTAGAAGTTTCACCTTCCATATAGAGTTGTCCGGTGATAGTCATAGAGTAATCGTAGATATTCAGTTGAGTTGCTGCCCACGCCGGAGGATTCGCAAGCACGCTAACTTCGAAGATAAGCGGTTCTCGTCCTAAGGAAGTAACATCTACCCAGACAGTGTCAATAAAAGTTCCGAAGCTTAATTCATTACTGATAGTGAAGTTGATAGTCTCGCTATCCAAAGGCAGTAGGCTTCCTGAATATACACTCGCAGTAAGCCATTCCGGCATATCATTGTCCAGTTCCCAGGTCGAGAATTGACCACCGGTATTCAACAGATGGGCAGTAACTGTCATTGATTCGCCTAACGGTTTGATCAGCTCCAGTTTAGGTGTATCCCAGAAAACGGGATTGGCATTGACATAGAACTCCCATTCAAGCTCATCTTCAACAACATTTCCGAATAAATCCCTTATTCCGGCAACTCGTGCCGTGAGAGTTTCATTCTCGAAGTTATAATTAGACCATCGCGGGACAAGCTGGACTTTGTTTTCGTAACAATCAATGTCAATATCTATCAAAGCCCCTGTTCGGTTGATGGTAAGTGTTGTTTCGATAGGATTTACTGCCTCATGGTCAATCCATTCTGTAAAATAGATGGAGATTTCATCCCCCAACGAAAGAATACCGTCGGAAGGTTGAGGGATACCGATAACATCAGGAATAGTTCTGTCAATTGTTCCTAAAAGCGGATCGCAATAATAATCAGAGAGCAGAGAATCTGTTGCACAAGCAACTATCTGATATTGTCCATCAGGGATACTGCCCACACCCCAGCGATACTCATAATAGAGGGGATGACTTTCCAGTTCGGAACGGTAAATCTCCGTAATAGGCTGCCAGTTGACTTCCCAGGGTCGTTTGTATTTTAGGATGATGGATTCAAAATCAGGCTTTGAGATATCATAGTCATTAAAGATAATCTCCAGAGTATCCTCGGAAGCTGCATTGATAATCCAATCGTTAGCCGGAGCGAAGATATTCACTTTACTGTAGGGTTGTTCCCACGATACATCAAAGCTTTTATAGATATAGAAGTTGTAGCCGTCAGGTGCCTGATTCCCTCTATCACCCTGTGCATAGAATTCCAGAGTAAGGTCATTGTATTCATATTCAGTTGGACCTTGTGCCACTGTCATCACAACCTGAACTTGTTCATGCGGTGGAACATCTATCGGGATGGCATTTGTAAGCGGGAATCCGTTAATTTTGACGGTTGCTCCACCCGGGTTTGACTCATGGTGCATAGTCAGATAGTATCTTCTATCCTCATCCGTTTGAGATTCATTACCGAGATAAAGCAGGAATGCTGCCTCCTCCCCCTCCTGCAGGTCATTTGCTGTGTAGGTATTTGCTGTAAATGTGACTGCATCACGAGGAAGAGTATTCTGTTCCCAACGGTTAGATGAGGAACCTCCGAGAAGATTAAATACAGGTGTGCCGTAAACAGGGTCTGTCTTTATATCAACGGTGAAGTAATCTGCTTCATAGTTAAGAGAGCTTGTCTCATCATCATCTGCCAGAACATAAGTGACTGTACTCTCTGTTTCGTAGGTATCGGTTGTAGATTGACCGAAAGTCATTGCTGTATGGAAAGTGAAACCTCCTTCAATTCCCATTCCGTTCAGGGTTGAACCTAAAACCATTCCCATCTCCATACTTATTGTTGAATCGAAATAAACCGTATGAGAAGAGTTGTTTGTAGTCGTTTCTTCATAAGTATATCCCGTTCCGGCACTGAAGGAGAGATTCCCCGGGTGATTGGGGTTGACTTCGGCATTGGCAATATTATCTTCATTCATAGCTAAATAGCTTTCCCACATAGCAATTGAGGTTGTATCGCCAATTGCTTCCAGATTGGGAATAACATTCAATCTTATCTGACTCTCGGTATATACATAAATTGTGGCAAAACCATCGGGAGAAACCATGATATTATCAGTTAAAACTACATTATTCGTAGAATCATCCCATGCCAATTCTTTGGTAAGTCCCCACAGCAGATTGATTGCTCCACCTACAAATACATCGGATTCCCTTCCAATCAATTGTTCTTCATCAGAGGTTCTATACTCTTCAGAAGTGGTAAAAGTCATCATGGTCTCTCTTTCATCACGCTGTTGAGATGTATAAGACCAACCAAGATTTAAATCGGCAGTGTTATCAATTTCAATCTGGCTACTGTAGAAAAGCCCAATATTCTGGACAATATCCGGTGCCATGTGTATATTAATAAATGAATTCTGCTCATCTTGATATTGTGCGGACATACTCATGGCAATACTATGACTGCTGGATTGCTTGAAAGCTGTGTAACTCTTATCGCCGGGTGGGTCATGCAGAACAAGGAAAGGTATCTCCGGTGAAGTGGAAGCAAAGGTTGTTTCCTGAGGTTTTGCACCTTCAATAAGAACCCAATCCGTTTGAGTTGCCGTTCGGTCAAGTTCATTGTCTGTTACCGTAACCTCAAGCATATTTTGATACGGATGGTCACCTCCTGCTAAGAGAACAGGAAGATAAGGAGCAAATGTGTAGTAATAGATAGTGGTATCTGCAAAGGCAGATTCAGTTGTTCCCAAAGGCCCGACTTCATCATTTATAGTTATATCACAATTATCAAGATAAGTCTTTCGGGTAAAGATGTCGTAACTGTAATCTTCAAAAGCTTTGACCTGTACCGTGTAAAAGTCGTTTTGCAGTAAGACTCTAAAGCCGAATTCTTCATCTTCATCACTTTGAAAGTATTTCATCTCCAGTGTCATAGGCCAATCCACTTCAACTTCCAACTCGTTTCTCCAGACAAAACTCAGCGTATCGGGCTC
>JAFGVF010000205.1 GCA_016938155.1 Candidatus Cloacimonadota bacterium | reverse complement strand
CAGTTACATTCTGAATCTGGAAGCTTCTTATCTTAATCTGCTTAGCACTGCACGAAAACTAAAGGCTTCTGCCCTATCGCTGGAGTATTCGCAGGAAACTTATAATCAGATGCAGGAGAGATACCGTAACGGGCTTATCTCCGGAACAGATTTGTTAGATGCTGATGTTGCCTTAAATACTGCTCAAGTTAATGAAATCAGCAGTAAATTCACCTATTTAAAAACACGCTCTGCCTTGAAGAAACTACTTGGACTCGCAGACGATGAAACTATAATTAGTATGATTATGGAAAATTGAGGTAATAAATGAAAAAAAGTTTAGTGATAATTGCTGTGCTATTTTTGATAATACTCGTTAGTTGCAACAAAGCACCGCAAACTCCTGCACAAAAAGGTAAAATGGGCGGAGCGGGTATAACTTCCCCTGTTTTAATACAAAACCTGGAAAAGAGGGATTTAAAGGAATACATCACCGTCAGTGGAACTTTGGAAGGGGTTGTTGATCTGGCTATGATCAGCGAAACCTCGGGCAAGATTCTGGAGATATATAAGAAATTGGGTGATAAGATTGAAAAGGGTGAAGAGATAGCGAAACTTGATAATGACTATATCAGAATTCAGTACGAGCAAGCTATGGCTACAAAGCTTGCAGCTGAATCTGCTTTTGAATCTGCAACATCTTCCTTCAATGTCTCAGAGAAGCTCTATAAAGACGGTAGTATCTCCAAGCTGGAATATGATAATTCAAAGGCATCGCTCAAGAATGCTCAAGCTAATCTTGCCGGTGCAGACGCTTCCATGCAGGCGAAGAAACTGGCTTATGACAATTCAAGACTTATCGCCCCGGTAAGCGGATACATAGCAGCTACCGACTTAAGGGTCGGTGCCTATATTTCAACAGGCTCACCTGTTGTTACAATCGTTGATTATTCTTCACTATTACTTAAAACGGGTGTATCTGAATCAGAACTATTTTTGGTTAAGAAACACCAGCAGGTAAATATAAAGTCGCCTCTTTCCAAGAGTTCCATTTCCGGCAAGATAACAGGTATCGGGATGAAACCAAAAAGCGGTACAAGCTCTTATCCAATTGAGATAATTGCTACTAATCCGAACGGTAATTACGCCCCCGGAATGGTTGTTTCCGCTTCCATTCTTGCCAGAACCTATGCAGATAAAATTTACATCTCCCGAGGGGTTGTTCTCGATGATTATGGCACAAAGTATGTTTATATCGTTAATGCCGACCTTAAAGCAGAGAAAAGAATTATAGCTTTAGGCACTATCGTCAATGACCAAGTTTTAGTCAATGAAGGGCTTAAACCCGGTGATAAGCTGGTTGTCGAGGGTATGGAGATGCTTGATGACGGAGCTGTAGTAGAGATTAAAGGATAAGCTATGTCTATACCAAAATTCTCGGTACGCAACGGCGTACTGATCAATATGATAATGATAATGGTATTCTTTGCCGGTATCTTCGCAATGGTAAAGATACCCAAAGAAGAGATGCCTCAAGTTGAATTCGGAGTTATTGTAATCAGGGTAAGTTATCCCGGTGTTTCCCCCGCTGAAATTGAGCAAATGATTATATCCAAGATTGAGGAAGAGATTTCCGATGTCGATGATGTTGATAATATTGAATCCACAGCTTCAGAAGGTTCTGCCCTTATCAGAGTAGAATTCCTCACGGGAATTGATATGGATAAGGCTTGGAACGATATAAACACCGAAATGGATAAGGTTAATGACCTTCCAGAAGATGCCGATGACCCTGTTCTTATGCGTATGAATATGCGTGAAGTAAATGAAATTTGCTCAATTGTTGTAAGTGGTGATTTTGACCCTAACACGATAAGAACCATTGCCGACAATATGAAGAAAGGGCTTACAAAAATCACTAATGTCTCTAAAGTTGAGGTTGCCGGAACAAGGGAACGGGAAATCTGGCTGGAAGCCGATCTGGATAAAATGAACGCAACCGGCATAACCCTTAGTGATATACAGGGTAAGGTCAATTCCCGCAATCTGAATGTTCCGGGTGGCTCGGTGCAGTTCGGTTCAGCCGAGTTCATTATCCGCTCGATGGGAGAGTTTAAGGACATTGAGGAGATCAAGAATCTGCCCGTTATGATGGATAGTCAGGGCAGGGCTATCCGGTTAAAGGATGTTACCACTGTATCTGATACCCTCGAAGAAAGCTCAATCCTTTCCAAACAGAACGGACAATCCAGTGTTACAATTGAGATTTATAAAAAGGCTCAAGGCAACATTGTTACCGTTATGCAGGATGTTCGCACTTATTGCAGTGACTTTGCTGAGACAGTCCCTAATTTGACGGTTACAATAAGAGATGACGGTTCCATTGGTGTAAACAATGCCCTTCGTTCTTTAGGACAGAATGCCATGATGGGTATTGTTCTGGTCTTCATTATCCTAACTCTATTCCTCGGTTGGCGTAATGCCCTCTTTGCCGCTTGGGGTATTCCATTCAGTTTCCTTTTAACCTTCGTATTGATGTATTATTTCAATGTTACAATGAATAATCTGTCCCTCTTTGCCCTGGTTCTTGTTCTGGGTATGATTGTGGATGATGCCATTGTTGTAATAGAGAATTTCCATCGTTATATGGAGATGGGATATTCCCGCAAAGAAGCAGCAGTGATGGGAACTGAAGAGATAATGTGGCCGGTTATTGCTGCCGTTCTGACAACGGTTGCCTCGTTTATGCCTATCCTGTTCATGGAAGGCAGAATGGGACAGTTTATGAGAGTTTTCCCTATTGTTGTTGTCATAGCACTTATGGCTTCTCTCTTCGAGTCTTTGCTCATTCTTCCTTCTCATCTGGCTGATTTGAGCAAGAAGAAGTTAGACCCAAAAACCGAGAAAAGAAACATTAATCATTTCCTTGTCAGACGCTACCGTTGTGCTGTCGCAAAAGTGCTTCAACACCGCTGGATAGCCATATTTATCGTTATTGTTATGCTTTCCCTTTCCGGTCTTGCTCTTGCCTTCAGATTGGTTAAATTCGAGTTTTATCCCCGCCGAAATTCGGACACAATTGTCTTAAAGCTGAAGACGCCTGTCGGGACAAGTATCGAGCAAACAGAAGCTGTTACAACTACTATAGAAGAGCATATCTCTAAGATGGAGGAGTCAGCCGATTTCTCCGCCGTTCTAACTCAAGTGGGACTTTTCCGTAACAGGGGAACACGCGGTGCATCTTCCAATAATGCTGAGATAAAATTGGATATGATTGACACTGAGAAGCGACAGTTTGATGATGAAGTTATTAAAAGAAAGCTCAGGGATTATCTCAAATCCCTACCCGGACTCTATTCCTTCCAATTTGATCAGGAAAGACGCGGTCCCCCCACCGGCAATGATGTCGAATTGAGAATATTTGGGGAGAGTCTT
>JAFGVF010000204.1 GCA_016938155.1 Candidatus Cloacimonadota bacterium | reverse complement strand
GATGTTCTCTCAGCACTTGAGAGCAGGAGAAAGCCTATTGTCCTCACCGAAAGACTGGAACATTTAACTATACTCGAAAAGATGTTTATCGGCATGTGTAAGAATCTGATAGTAATCAAGGGAGGTATGGGGAAAAAGCAAATGAAAAAACTAAAAGAGAGACTCAACTCGCTTGCTGATGATGAAGAGAGACTTATTCTTGCAAGCGGGAAATATATTGGAGAGGGATTTGATTATCCTATCCTTGATACCATATTTCTCACTCTTCCCATTTCATGGAAAGGCACTCTTCAGCAGTATGTCGGCAGAATCATGCGTACTCACGACAATAAAGATTCTCTCGAAGTTTATGATTATATCGATGTCAATAATCCCTACCTGGTAAAAATGTTAAATAAACGTAAGAGTGCATACAAGAGTCTTGGTTTTGACATTGAATTAATCAAATCTTGATTCAAGTGTGAATTCACACAGAAAACAATAGCCTTACACCATCTCTTTTTCTATCTTTTCGTATAGTTTTGTAGGATGATTACAGTCCATATTTGCATATATCTTCTGAGTAAGTTCTTCATCTAAAGGAAGAGTTTTTAAATGATTATCCAGATATGCCTTGCGGATATCCTTCGCATATTTTTCACAGGCGATACAGGTCTGAGGGATTTCGAATACTTTACTCATTCTTTTGTAGATGACTTCAAACTCTTCATCGGCGATGTTTCCAAATGAGGTATTCAGGAATTCACAAGGCTGCACATCACCTTTGGCACTGATGTAAATCCGGTCGGTTCCTCCGGCGGTACATCCGAACATATCGGGGTCTTCTTACATTATCTGGGCAGAGATTGCCGAGAAATCGGTGTATTTTTTATCAAGATTATACAGGTTTACCTTCTCCCTGATCAGGACATAATCCTCTTCCGAGTATTCTTCAACACCGCTTTCCAGCCAGCCACCCGATGGTTTGGGTTTGATTAACTGAACAAGTACACCTCCGAAATCCTTCGCCTGCTGCATCACTTTCTCGAAATTCCCGTTCCTGAAATCCTGCAGAGGAAGACAGGTATTAAATGCGACAGGGATGTCGGTTTCGTGGCACAGATTTACCGCATTCACCATATTCTGCCAGGCATTTTCATTCCCCATCAATGCATTAAGCTGCTCAGGTTCAGCCGAATGGAGGGAAAACATCATAACCGTCAGATTTGTTTCCCTGAGTTCCAGAAGTCTTTCTTTCGTGATACCATTCCCTGTAGAATTGACCCAAACCTCGGATTTGTCATCAATTAAACGGCATAATGCAAGGAGACGATCAAAAGTGAGAAAAGGCTCTACCCCCTCAATATTGAAAAAAGCTACTCCGTTATCATGCAAATATCTAACAGTTGACTTCAACTTTTCCAGATTAACATCATTGCCTCTATCGTACTTTTGATAGCAATGTTCACAGTGGTAAGTACAGGCAGAGGTAACAGAGATTAAAGCAACCGTGCAGGGTAGTTTCTCGTTAAAAACCGTGAACTTATTGCATGCTGTGAAAAAAAACCTTTGATGGAAATCCGGGGATAAATATCAAAGTGGATATTACCCTTAATCGGAGTAAATTTGTTATGCGTTATCCTGCCGATAAAGTAGTTTAGGCTTCTAAGGATTAGAATAAACTCTCTTAGCTTTCCGTTTTTTAGGAACCGGAGGAAGTAGCAGATAACAACACGCATCTTCACTTTAAGAATAAAGAGAGTTTTTTTGAATCCATACAATTCAGTTTGTTTCATTTTACCTCCGGATTCCCCAGATATCCGTTTAACTTGTACCATGTCACAGTCTTCTCGATAGCAATCGGCAAAGGAGTCTCCGGTTCAAATCCAAGAAGTTCCTTTGCTCTGTCCGCTGAAAACTCGATGTTATCATACATCATGTAAACTCTGGCTCGAGTTAACAAGGGTGGTTCTTTCTTTGATATAATTGTCGAGAATAACTCCATCCAAAATCCAAACTAGTAAATGAGGAATTTTGGGATTAATCCCGGTGGCCATATGAAATATGACTCTTTTGCTGTTGAGATTTAAGGGAGAGAAAAAGAATATTAAAAAGAAATCTTGTCAAATCAGATAGCAAAACATCTATTGTTAAGTATTGTAGCCTTGAAAGTATTTACTTGGCGATTGCATCACAACCATTTCTTGATCATAGTTATCATATCATCAGAAGAGAATGGTTTAGAAAGATAGTCAGTAAAACCATTCGCTATAATTGATTCTTTATCACCTTTCATGGCATAGGCAGTTACAGCAATTACCGGAGTTTGAGAATAAGTCGGGATTTCCCGTAGTTGGGTTAGGATATCAACCCCACTAACTCCAAGTCGTATATTTAAATCCAACAAAATCACATTATAGGTATTCTGATTAAGAAGCTGCAGACCATCTTCTCCTGTGCTTGCATAATCGAGATTCACAATATCTTTCAGGATTTTTGCTGTAAGTACATGACACACCTCATCGTCATCAATTAGAAGTATTTTTGGTAAAGGCTCTCCGTTAATGCATGGCATATCAACCTGTTTAACATCGGGATGATTATAGATTTCCTTTCGGGTAAATTCAGGTTTTTTCTCAATATTAAGGGGAAGTTTAAGAGTGAATTCACTCCCATGCCCTGGTTCACTTTTAAGTGTAATATCTCCATTCAGTAGATTTGCATATTTTTTGCTGATGGTCAGTCCTAATCCAGAACCTTCATAAGCTCTTCCCCAACCCTCACTAACCTGCCTGAACGAATCGAATACCATCTCCTGATACTCGAAAGGAATTCCAATTCCGGTGTCACTTACAACTATCTCAATGTGAGAAACATCTTCCACTTCAAAAATTCGGAGATGTACATTGATTGTTCCTAAGTCGGTGTACTTTATTGCATTCCCAATCAATTCATTCATGATATGCTCAAGAATATATCTATCAGAACGCATATACAGATCAGGTGTATCACTCGTAAAGAAAAGTTTCAAACCCTTTTTTACGGAAAGTGGTTCAAACAATTTCACTGCATCTTGAAGAAGTTGGTTTATATTTACGGTTTCCCACTTCATATCTTGTTTATTAGCTTCAATTCTGGAAAGATCCAGGACAAGATTCAGTGTGTTCAATAGTCGCTTTCCTGAGTCGTGGATAAAATTAGCAACATCCCTGTTTTCCTGGTCCGTTAGCTGATCCTTCAATAGCTCTGAAAAGCCCAGAATACCGTTCAAAGGCGTACGGAGTTCATGGCTCATGTTAGACAAAAAGCTGGATTTGAGACGATTATTTTCTTCCGCACTTTCTTTAGCAACAATCAAAGCTTCTTCTGCTAATTTTCTCTCGGTTATATCTCTAACAATCGTAAGTACTGTAACATCAGAAGCAGGAACTATTCGAGCTTCAAAGTATTCCGTTTTATCTTCAAGCTTCATTGAGTAAAAGAATTGCACTAGCTCATTACTCTGCAAAGACTTCTGAAAAGCCTCAATTGCTTTTTCTGCTACATCTGCAGGGAAGAAACTACTGATGTTCTTACCCTTCACTTGATCCCAGGACATGTATAACTTCGATTGATCAATAGTATAAGCTTCCAAGAATTCACCATTCTGATTGAAAACGAATAGTAAATCTGGAATAGCCTTCAGGATAGCAACTTTAGTATTCTCACTCTTTTTAAGAGCTTGCTCTGCATGTTTTCTATCAGTAATATCCCACCATGTGCCAATAATTTCAATCAAGCCATCAGTATTCGTAAAGACATTCTGTCTGTCGTTAAGCCAGTGATATTCCCCACTCTTGTCTCTAAATCTATATTCAAATGAGTTCTTCTCGGGCATAAATTTTTTATCCAATCGCTGAACATCCTCCGAATGTACACATTTTAACCATAAACGAGGTTCTTCAAGGAATTCCTGTGAAGTAAACCCCAAAACATTCTGGACATTATCACTTATATATGCCAGCTTTGTGGTGCCGTCAGTTTTAATAATATACGAATAGATTACAGCAGGGGTACCGGAAATTAGAGTGTTTAAGTGCTCTTCACTTTGTCTGAGTTTTTCATTGGCTATTAACGATCTCTCCTGCTCTATTTTCAATCTGACAGTTTCTCTGATAATCCGGTAAAAAGTAAAGAGGAGTAGAACGAATAGAAATGCAATTAAGCAAGTAATAAATGTATTCAATTCTGCATGGTTGTAAAAGTCCTCTGCTTCGTAATCCATTCCAAACACAGCAACAACATTACCATCTTTATCTTTAATCGGGATGAAGCATGTTATCCATGTCCCCCACCTATCTGTGGCAGCATCGGTTATTATGGATAATCCATCAATAAAGGGCTGCTTATCCTGCTCTTTTGCTTCAGTATATTCCTGCCCGGGAGGAGAAACATCTTCGGAATCCTCCGGTTCAGAATCAACCATGAAATAGATTTTATCTTCTCTCTCAGCAAAGATATAAGCGAAGCTAACATCTTCATAAATTGCCAATAAATCAATAAGCCTTCGTTTTATGCTTTTATAAGCAACTGTATCAATATCTTCCGGTATTGCATGCAACTTTTTTAATTCTTCACCGTTAAGGGAAATTGCAATAGTTTCGGCTCTTAAAAGGGCAAGTTTTCTAATGTTATTACAACTGATTCTCCACACATAATGGATTGAAACAGTACTGATTAAGGCGAATATAAAGAAAATAACAATAAAAGTAAACTTTACAGTTTCCAGTTTTTTTACTTTGCTCATAATTCCTCTCTTCCTTTGTTACTGCTTCTATATCAGAATAGTAGCTATCCAAAATCAGTTAAATCGCAAGAAGTTAACATTGCTGTTTAATTAATCTGATGGTTATTATTCGCTTTATACTTTGTAACGAACTTAGTCAAGCATAGCATGCTTTATTCTGTCAATAAAAAATAACTTGTTCTTGATGTTGAATCTTCGTTCTACATCAACATCCGTTTATCTTTAATGAATCTGTTTGCAGACTTAATGGAAGTTAACAAGAGAAGTGTAGCTGGACTTTATTACCGGATATACTGTTTCACTTCCTCATACCTGAAGCAATCCATTGTATGGTCATTCACCATTCCAACAGCTTGCATAAAGGCATAGCAGATTGTTGGACCGACAAAGTTCATACCCCGTTTCTTTAAATCTTTACTCATCTTTTCAGCTAACTCTGTATTTGCCGGTATTTCAGACATGGATTTGATTTTATTATCAATCGGGACACCTTTCACATATCGCCAGAAATAAGCATCAAGAGAACCAAACTCCTCTATAATCTGAAGAGTAGCCTTAGCATTACGGACAACCGAGTTAATCTTAAGAGCATTGCGAACTATCCCGGCATCTGCCATCAGGCGATCGATATCCTTTTGAGTGTACTCAGCTATTATCTTAAAATCAAAGTCATGAAAGGCTTTTCTATAGTTTTCCCGTTTCTTAAGAATCGTTGACCAACTCAATCCTGCCTGTGCCCCTTCCAGAATCAGGAACTCGAACAATGTTCTGTCATCATGAACAGGTAATCCCCATTCTTCATCATGATATGCAACATATAACGGGTCTGTCCCGCACCATCCGCAACGAATTTTCATTTTGGCTCCATATAAAACTTAACACTATCCTTTAGAATAGCTTACTCCATCAATCACAAAAATCCCACAACTAATGACTTTAGTACCTATACAAACAATTATCTAACTTGTCAACTTAATCCCCAAAAACTGCATTTTTTGTTCTGTCTCAACGCAAGCAGTATGCTCTATTCATCAAAGGGCATTTTTCCCACTGCTTTCCCACTGTGCACTCACTGCCCACCCACTGTTTCAGTGGGTTGAAAGTGGAGAAGCAGTGACTGAGCAGTGACAAAACAGTGAGGAGATGGATACCGGGATTTAGGAGCTTGAAAGGTGCAGTAAAATGGTGAAACTCCGCATTATTTCCACTGTAGATCGCTATTTGTATCTAAAAGTCGTTTTCCTTACCATTTCTCAATGTTTCAGTATTTGTTTCCTGACTTTTCTTACTCTCTCAATTCGACAAAATCAATAAGTTAAAATGAATTGAGAACCAAGTAACACATTGATTTGGAAGAGTGATTCTAATGCCTTCCTGACCATGACGAGTTAATGTTTGATTATCCATCGCTCCATTATTTATTAGAATTAAATTGACTCCACTCTTCAAGCTGTTTGCCTTGAAAAAAACCATGGAGGAGATATGCTCAAAACTGATTTACATATACATTCCTTCTATAGTACAGACAGTAAAATTAATCCGGATGAGTTGATAGAGAAAGCGATTAAGGGCAACTATGATGCCATTGGGATAACAGACCATTTCGACATCATTGCTTCGGAATTAAGTACACATAATGTGATAACTTTTGAAAACTACTGTAACATCATGGATAAGTTGAAGGCTAAGTACCCCCAAATCAGACTGATACAGGGGGCAGAAGTTGGAGAATATCACTGGTTCAAAGCTGAAATGGACAAGATATTCAGTTTCCGTGTTCCTGAATTTATAATTGCCTCCATTCACTTTCTATCGGATAGATTCAATATCTCCGTGCAATTCGAGCCAATGCTAACCGATGAACAGCAGCGGGATTATTACAAACTGAACCTTGATATGGTAGAAGAGGCTGAATTTGATGTTTTGGGACATCTGGGGATTTTCAAGCGCTACACTGTGCATGACAGCTCATGTTGCGTTGATTTGATGAAGGATATTTTCAGGACAATTATAGCGAAAGGGATAGCCCTTGAAATAAACTATTCAGGTTACAACAAACCTGTGAATCGACTTATCCCCTATCCCGAAGAAATTGCCCTTTATGCTGAGATGGGAGGTAAATTGATAAGTATAGGTTCAGATTCACATCAATTGGTGCACTTTGACTCCCAGCACAAACGGGCTTTGCAGGAAATTGAGAACTTAATCCCTGATTACAAAATCTTTCTACCTAAGGAAACAAGATGAATTTAGCAGTTGATTTACATTCCCATTCAGGTCACGCCGGAGGAGTTGGTGACATCCCTTTAAAATCCGTCAGCCAAACCATGAAAACAAAAGGAATCCAAGTCTTCGGTACCGGAGATGTTATCTTCCCGACTCGCACCAAAGAGCTTTGGGGACAGCTTCAGGAGATGAAGGAAGGTCTGTTCTCTTTACCCAACGATGACAGCCTTTTTGCCCTCCAAACTGAGATTATTCTATCCGTGAAACTGAAAGGATACAAGCAGAAAATAATGGCACATCATGTTGTACTCTTTCCTAATTTCATGTCTGTGGAACGGATGCAATGCCTTATGCACAAATGGGGACAGAAAAACACTATCGGCAGACCGTTTATCGTTAGTGAGGACATGCAGGAGCAATCGGACAGGCTTTTCGGTATAAAGGCAATCCATCCATTGGTGGAGATCATACCTGCACATGTGATGACCCCTGACGGTATTCTTGGGAGTAAGAATAATCTTTCATCCATAAGCGAATTTTACGGAGAGTTCATTTCTGAAATCGATGTAATTGAAACAGGACTAAGTGCAGACCCGTTTATGCTGGAGCAAGTTCCTGAATTAGCAAACAAAACTATGATTTCCAATAGTGACTGTCACAGTGCTGCGTTAAACAGGATAGGAAGAGAATTTACTATGCTGAATGTGGAAGAAATAAGTTATCGAGAGATTATTTATGCACTGAGACGAAATAATGTAGCCTTCACCGCAGAGTTCAACCCGGGTGAAGGAAGATACTATAGTACAGGACATAGGGCTGATCGCCCCGGTCATTCAGAGGCTTATATCTCATCAAAACAAGATGAGACTATCTGCCCAGTGTGTAACAAGCCCTTCCTTCCGGGTGTCGAGAGAAGAATAAAACAGCTTGCGGGAGACTACAAAGCTAAACATACGCGTAAATTTCATCACTTGCTACCACTTGTAGAAGCTGTAGCTCTTACACTTGGTGTTAAAAGCATAACAACAGCTAAAGTGGCAAAGATAATGAATATAATCCTTAGTATCTGGGGTACTGAGATTAATTTCTGGCTCTCCCCCATCGGGGAAATTGAACAGAAGTTAGGAAATATACTTGATGATAATATCATCGAAGCATTGGTTAAAATCCATAGAGGAAGCTTTACCTTTGGCCCTGCTGGTTTTGATGGAGAATATGGAGTCTTGAAATTGATTTAACCCTTTTAGCCAGTAGGATTGATAAAGACATCTAACAGCTAAAATTGTACATATAAAAAGGGGTTCGCATGCGAACCCCTTTTCTATCTTTAGGGATGCTTATTTAAGCATCAACGCCTTTTTGGTTTTAGTGAATTCTTTGGATTCAACTCTATAGAAATATACACCCGATGCCAGATTCTGACCTCTATCGTCTTTACCATCCCAAAGGTAAGTATGGATTCCGTGCATAAGATTACCGGAATACATAGTCTTTACCCTTCTTCCGCGAGAATCATATATTGCCACATTGACAAAACCGTTCTCCCTTAAGGCAAATTTAATATTGGTTGTCGGGTTAAACGGATTCGGAGTATTCTGGAAGAGCTCGTTATTAGCAACTTCTACTATCTCGTGCGTTCCTGTCTCGTCAATATCAACTCTCCAGGTGTTCGTAAGCATGTTTAACTCATCACTGCACTGAACAACTACAAGGAAAATCTCACCGCTTCCTGTATTAAAATCCAAGGTTGAACTGTCATCAGGAACGGGTTGAATGTTACCATTCACTCTCCAGGTATAGGTCAATTCACTATCAGGGTCATAACAATCATAGACGAAGTGAATCGTTGAATAATGACCGGCTACAACATCAATCGCTGCAGGTTGATAGTTAATATTTATAGGAGCATCATTAACAGGAGTTACTGTTACAAGCATTGTATCGGAAACAGTGGTGCGGGAATTCTTTCTTCCCTCCATATCATCGGCAGTAAAGACTAACTGCTCACTTCCCGACCAATTGGACTCCGGTATCAAGGCAACTTCACCATTTACAATAATGACATTGATATGTTCATTTCCTGTAACAGTGAATAATAACGGGTCAAAGTTCGGGTCGATGAAATTTCGATTAAGATTGATTCCGTCATACATCGTATCTTCTGCCATGGTTACATCTTCCAAAGGAAGCTGGAGTGATGGTGGCATAGGCGGTAAATTTGATTCAACATGTAAAGTGACGGGGATTATTATCAACGGTTGAGTCGGGTCATTACTGCCAACCTCAAGATTGCAAGCGAAATTACCGAAAGCCATTCCGGTAGTATTAATCGTCAATTGTATCTGGTCGCTCTGACCTTGTGGAACAGTACCGCTGACAGGATTTACGGATATCCAGTTCAGATTTGGTGTAAAACTGACTGCTAAACCCTCTTGAATAAAGGTCTCATTATAAGCCAGCTGAATTCCCTCAGAACCATCGATGTTTTCGATACCGACAGTTGCACTTTCAGAATTACCGTTCAGTTCATTGTATTGAAAATCTATTCTTCCATTCTCATATAAAATAACCTGGAATTCCACCCTGTCATTAGTGTTGTAGTGAGGGACATCGGAATAAGTTATGATGAATCTGTGATGAGAACCATCGGGATAGAATCTTACATGACCACCATTCTGAGGACTGAAGTCATCCCAGAAAGGTGCAATGATATTATTGGGAGCTGCATCGTCCGGTATTTCTCCGTTTTGATAAGATGTTTCGTTTCCGGTGAATGAAAGAAAACCATTTGAGCATACCGTAACAGAGCTGTATGTTTCATCCCAGAAGGGGAAATTAAAACCGAGTGAAATCGGGGCGGACATCTGGTCATCAGCCACAAAGTCAATATCAAATCCATTCATTGTGATGTTTACCCAATTGAAGTTAGGACCTCCCGGTTCTTCACTGTTACTCCAACTGTAATAGTCCTCAGGGTTTCGCGTTAAGTAGGTTCTACTTATTCTGTAGCGTAAATCTGCCTCACCGGTATTAGTTATATCAAATTGGTCGGTAACTATTTGATCAACACTCGTCTCGTAGGACAGGTTTGTTACACTCACGCCCACAATCGGAGGGTCCTGCAACAATGGATTTTGAGTGGTTATAAACAATGATGATTGATTAGTCAGAGGCAGAGCCTGTTCCGGATATGAGTTGTTAAAAGTATATTCCAAACCGACTAAACCCGTATGGTCCATGATGCCTATTGAGCAGTAGTTCCCGTGCGAAGTTCCTGCCTGACTGTTAACATTATTAAATGTCTGGTATTGTAATTTAATGGAACCGTCACCTGTTTGTGATGGATATACATCGGGATT
>JAFGVF010000203.1 GCA_016938155.1 Candidatus Cloacimonadota bacterium | reverse complement strand
GCTTCGAACTTCTTGGCAGTACAAGGCATAATGGCAACGCTTACGATAGTTGCAGGGTCAATACCCCTTGTCTCAGCATAATAAGTCTTAGCCAGGGTACCGAACATGGACATAGGTGATTTAGCTGTGGAAACATTAGCTGCAAGGTGTGGATAGTAAGTTTCCATGAACTTAACCCAACCAGGTGAGCAGGATGTGATAAGCGGAAGTGCTCCACCACCAACTACTCTGTTTACAAGCTCTGTGCCTTCTTCCAAAATTGTGAGGTCGGCAGTAAAGTTTGTGTCCATAACAGAATCGAAACCGATTGCTCTAAGAGCTGCATACATCTTTCCGGGAGTTGCAAGACCGGGTTCCATACCGAATTCTTCTGCAAGGGCAACACGAATTGAGGGGGCTTCCTGAACAATTACATGTTTTGTTGGGTCAAGCAGAGCTTCCCAAACATGATCTATATCATTCTTTTCGCGAAGTGCACCGGTAGGACAATAAACGGTACATTGTCCACAATTAACACATGGGCTGTCAGCCATACCTTTATCGAAAGGAGTGGTGACAAAGCTCTTGAATCCGCGTTGGGTAAATGTTAAAGCGTAAACCTGTTGAACTTCATTACAAACGGTAACACAACGACCGCATGCAATACACTTATTCATATCCCTAACAATAGAAGGGCTTGCATCATCAATAGCCCTTTTAATCTGCATGTTTGGGATATGGTTCATGTTGCAATGAAGGTTGTTTGCCAAGTCTTGAAGATCGCATTTATTATTTGCTTCACAGGTAGGGCACTGAACTTCATGATTAGCCAGAATTAATTCGACCAAAGTTTTACGATAATCTCTTAATTTCTGGGAGTTGGTTTTGATTTTCATTCCTTCGGTGACTGGTGTGCAACATGCTCTCTTTAGAGGAGAGTTTTCAATTTCAACTACACATACACCGCAATTGGCTGTTGCCGGTAAATCAGGGTGATAGCAAAGCTTCGGAATAGCATGACATGTTTTAGATGCAGCTTCGATAATTGTTGTTCCGGCTTCGACTTCTATCTGTTTACCGTCAATCCAGGCTTTTACCATATTAGCCATTAGTTATCCTCCAGTATCTATTTATTTAATCTTGCTTCAAATTCGTAACGGAAATTATCAAGGGCACTCTTGATTGGCATGATTGGTGATTGTCCCAAAGCACAGAAAGAAGTTTGTTGCATCATTTCAGCAACCATCACCATTTGATCCAGATCTGCCATTGTACCTTCTCCCTTCTTAATCTTAGAGATTAAATCATACAGGAGAGCAGTTCCAAGCTTACAAGGAGAGCATTTACCGCAGGATTCATGTCTGAAGAAACGAAGTACTGACCAAAGCATATCAACGATGTCTGTATTTTCGTTCATCACGAGCACTGCACCTGAACCAAGTACTGCTGCATATTCTTTGAGGCTTTCGAAGTCCATATTAACATCAAGCATGCGATCAGGAAGGAATACACCTGCTGCACCGCCTACAAGAGCTGCTTTGAACTTGATACCCTTTTTCATACCGCCACCAAACTCGTTGATGATGGTTCGAAGTGATGTACCCATGTCAACTTCACAAAGTCCGGGACGGGCAATATCACCCATGAGTGTGTAAACTTTAGTACCTGAACTTTTAGCAGGTCCATGCTGTAAGAAGGCATCAGCACCATTTCTGATAATGAAGGGAACATTTGCGATAGTCTCAACATTATTTACAACGGTTGGTTTCTGCCAAACACCCTTAACGCCGGGGAATGGTGGTTTCCAACGAGGATTACCGCGATTACCTTCAAGAGATTCAATAAGAGCTGTTTCCTCTCCGCACACATAGGCTCCTGCACCGACCTTAATGTCGATTGCAAGGCTGAATTCTGTACCGAAGATTTTATCTCCAAGAATTCCATATTCAACAGCCTGAGCGATAGCTTTGCGTAATCTTTCGATACAAAGCTTATATTCGCCACGGATATAGATTATGGCTTTTGTTGCACCAACTGCATAAGCAGCAAGAGCGATACCTTCGAGGAGGATATGTGGGTCACCTTCCATGATCAAACGATCTTTGAAAGTTCCTGGTTCACCCTCGTCAGCATTTATTACGATATATTTCTGGTCGGCATCGATAGGAGCAGTAAAACTCCATTTGAGTCCTGTCGGGAATCCGGCACCACCGCGTCCACGCAGACCTGATTTCTTAACTTCTGCGATTACATCGTTTGGTTGCATTTTCAGAAGGGCTTTTTCAAGTGCTTCATAGCCACCGGCTCCGATGTATTCTTCAATGTTTTCAGGATCAATGATTCCTGAATTTTTCAAAACGATTCTGTTTGCATAATTGAAGTTGACTTGTCCTTTGAGGGCTTCTTCAAAGAGAAGTCTTTTTACTGGACGACCTTTGAGGAAATGGCTTTCTACCAATTCAGCAATGTCTTCAATTTTTACATCAGTGTATTGTATATTTTCGGGATAAACGGTCAGACAGATACCTTTTCCGAAGAATCCAAGTGGACCGGTTTCCAGAATATTGATTTCATCTTGCAGGTTTTTCTTGGCAAGTTCATTGCGGAGGGCAGTTTCAAATTCTTTCACTCCGGCTTGTAATGCGGCATCACTTATGCCGATAAGTACATGTGAGCGATAGTATTTCATTATTTACCTCCTCTGATTTTCTCGATTATAGTAACAACTGATTCCTCAGTTAAGTTGCCATAAACATCGTCATTAATCATCATAACAGGGGCATTTCCGCATACACCGAGACAGGCACAAAATTCAAGTGTGAATAAACCGTCTGCGGTTGTTTCTCCGGCTTTAACACCAAGAACAGTCTTCAATTTCTTGTAGATGTTATCGGAACCTTTCAGGTAGCATGGTGGTGATTCGCAAAGACGAATGATATTGTTTCCACGAGGTTTTGTACTATACATTGTATAAAATGTAATCACTCCATAGATATGGTTCACCGGCACATTCAGATACTCTGATACTCTCTGTACGGCATCTTCGCTGAGATAGTGCTGGGGATGCTCATCCTGAATGTCATGCAGGATGTAAATCAAATTGTCTTTGGTCGGCTCATATTTGGCAAATATTTTCTCGTACATACACTTTTTCCTTTTTATGTAGTGCGATACTACTTATCAACGGCTACTACAAATTCGTTAACTACATTTCCGTTGATGATGTGTTCTTCGATTACTTTTAAAACTTTTTCAGGGGTCATTTCACCATAGGTTACTGCTGATTTACCTTCAATAACGATATCAACTACCGGCTCCATTGAAGTCAGACCTTTTTCGCCTGTTTGGGTGATTTGAACATCACTGAGATTACGCTTTCCGATTTCATCCAGAAAAGCCTTCATTACATCACGGGCTCCCATGGCTATGCCGGATGTACCCATGCCTACTATGACTTTCACTCTCGTGCCGGTACTACGCAGTTTCATATCTGCTTGTGCCTTTTCACGAATCTTCTTTAATTCTTCCAGAGTCTTCATCAATCAACCTCCAGTATTTTTTGAAGTAAGATTTTCTTATTTCCTCAATATAAATTGTGTACCAATGCATTGTTCTTTCAATAATTGTCAACCATAAAATCCGCTTAATTTAAGCATTTTCATTGTGTTAGACGCATCTTATATCTTGCTGAAGTCATCTAAATTCAAAAGTATGTTTTCTGTTTGGGACACTCATCACACCTATCCCTCTGTTATGATTAAAATTAAGCCTTCAATAAATATCTCTGAAAGCACATGTAAATCATACTTTTTCCCTGAATTGTGGGTTTAGCATACTTGCAAAAATAATTGAATTTCTTTCAAAATCAGGAGTTTTTTTGCTTTAGAAGAAATCAATATTCACAGAAAATTTCTTCAGCTGTTTCTAAAACAATGAATGAAAACAAGAACTTCAATAAAACCAATTTCTTCGTCTGTGTTAAAGAGGAAGTTTTCAATCAATAAAAAAATAAACACTATTCCCGCAAGCTTGATTCTTGTCATCTATTCCATTCCAATTATTGGTGTGGCTTACGGAAACATTATATTTTCTTCAACTTGCCCAAGTAAGGGTTTGGGCTTATACTCTGATCCTTGCCCCAAACTAATAAATTCACTGTGATTCTGGAGCCAATCTATCTTATCTTTATTTTTCTGATCTTATTGTGCCCCTACACTGCCCACAAGTATGAACGACTATTACGGATGAATCATGTCAGTCTTTTCCTTGTCCGCACTTTGTATTTTAACTAAGGAGGAACTAAGCTGGAACTAAGTTGATACTATCATGATACTATTTCATACTTGCGTGCAGTGTGCGGGAAGG
>JAFGVF010000202.1 GCA_016938155.1 Candidatus Cloacimonadota bacterium | reverse complement strand
GAGATCATCATTCTCTGAAAGACCAATAGCCCTTAAAAGAACACTTACCGGAAGCTTTCTTCTTTTATCGATGTGGACATACATGACATCATGGATATCAATGTTCATCTCCATCCATGAGCCTACATAGGGTATTACTTTGCAGGAGTACAGCATCTTCCCACTGGGATGTTTCTCTTCAGAGAAATAGACGCCAGGAGAACGATGTAACTGCGATATAATTATTCGCTCTGCACCATTTATCAGGTATGTACCCTGTTGAGTTACCAAGGGCAACTCACCTAAGAATACTTCTTGTTCAATCGAATCCTTAATATTTCTCTTACCATCCTCACCTACCTCTTCGTCGAAGATGTGTAAAAGCATTTTTGCTTTTAGTGATGCCTGATAAGTAAGATTTCTTTCGATACATTCTTCGATTGTATATTTTTCCTTAAGGACATTATAGCTGATATATTCGAGCCTATAATTACCCTTGGTGTCTTCTATCGGAAAAATATTCTGAAAAACTGCTTGTAAACCCTTTTCTTCCCTCTGTACGGGCGGGACATTTCTTTGCAGAAACTCCTCGAATGAATCAACCTGCATAGCTAACAGATTAGGTACTTCCACCTTTGGAATCTTTATTTTGTCAAATCGTTCTGCTATGCGGGAATAACTTTTGATATTTCTCAAAAGTCGCTCCTTTAATAATACTTAGAAATGATTAAGAGATTGTGGTTTATAAATATAATTGGAAGTGGACACAAATTGCATCCACTTCCTTGCAAATTATAACTTGATTTATTTAATTTCGCAAGAAGCACCGGCTTCATCGAGTTTTTTCTTAACTGATTCAGCTTCTTCTTTGGTTACTTTCTCAACGATTGGCTTCGGAGCTGTATCTACAAGGTCCTTAGCTTCTTTGAGTCCAAGTTTAGTAATTTCGCGAACTACTTTAATTACATTGATTTTCTTTTCACCTGAATTGGTGAGAATTACATCAAATTCAGTCTGCTCTTCAGCTGCTTCTGCAGCTGCTCCGGGCATTGCAACCATTGCGGCTACAGGAGCTGCAGCACTTACACCAAAAACTTCTTCAAGTTCTTTTACCAGTTCAGAAAGTTCTAAAACTGACATCTCTTTTATCATATCGATAATCTGTTGTTTCTTCTCAGACATGTTTCCTCCAATATCCTTTATTCTTTTTTAATTATTCAGCTTTCTGTTTAGCGATAGCATCAACTGCATAGACGAATTTCTTGATTATACCTGACATTGCTCCAACCAGTCCCTGCATAGGTCCATTGAAACATCTGAGAACCTGAGCAAGTAATTCATCTCTGGAAGGCATGGAAGCTAACTTAACAAGCTGTTGCTCATCAAATACAACTCCACTTACATATCCTGCTTTAAAGCTTGGAAATGTTTTATCTGCCATTACATCTTTTTTAAACTTCGCTATGACTTTAGCAGGAGCGACTTCATCTGTTAATGAAACAGCTACTGCTGTAGATTCTTTGAGATAAGAATCAAGACCGGTTATTCCAAGCTCATTTAAAGCTATCTTTATGAGAGTATTCTTTTGTACAAAATAATCTACATTTTCTGCTCTCATCCGGTTTCTTAATTCGCTTACTTCATCTATGTTAATTCCTTTGTAATCCACTAAGACTATCGCCTTAGCTCCCGTAACGCGTGACTTGATTTCGCTTACAACATCGTATTTTATACTCTGTACCATCTCAATCTCCTAATTCTTTGCTTCAACAGTAGCAGAGGTTGTATTAAGCTTAATTCCGGGACTCATAGTAGCAGTAATGGTGATACTTTTAATGTAAACACCCTTTAATGCACTTGGCTTGTCCTTCAGGATTGAACTGATTATTGCCTTTATGTTTTCAAACAACTTATCAGCTTCAAAACTTACTTTCCCGGCAGGGATATGTAAGTTGGAAAACTTATCTACACGATAAGTTACCTTACCACCCTTGGAATCTGTTACAGCTTTTGCTACATCCATTGTTACGGTTCCGACTTTTGGGTTGGGCATCAAACCGCGGGGTCCGAGCACTCTTCCCAATCGTCCGATTTTACCCATCAAATTAGGAGTGGCGATAACTACATCGAAATCCATCCAACCTGAGTTGATTTTTTCGATCATGTCATCAACTCCGACAAAATCTGCACCTGCTTTTGTTGCTTCATCGGCTTTATCGCCTTCTGCAAATACAAGTACTGTTGAGGTTTTGCCGGTTCCATGTGGGAGTATTAATGAGTTACGGATCTGTTGATCAGCTTTTCTGGGATCGACTCCAAGATTAAAATGTACTTCAACCGTCTCGTCGAATTTTGACGTGGGTAATGACTTGAGCAGTTGGATTGCTTCAACAATCTCGTACTTTTTCAATCTATCGACCATTGATAAAGCCTGGCGATATTTTTTACTTTTATTCATTCGAACTCCTTCTAGAATATAATCTCCTGCCTGTGTTACTCTTCAACGACTACACCCATACTTCGTGCAGTTCCGGCGACCATACTCATAGCGGATTCAATGGAATGACAATTCATGTCTTGCATTTTCATCTCTGCTATCTTTCTTACAGACTCCTTCGTGATTTTACCAACCTTATTCTTGTTGGGTTCTCCGGAGCCCTTAGCTAAACCAGCTTCTTTCTTAACTAAAACTGCTGCTGGAGGAGTTTTAATCTCAAATGTGAAAGACTTGTTTTTAGCAACAGAAATAACAACCGGAAATATCATTCCCGGACTGTCTTTAGTGCGTTCGTTGAACTGACGGCAAAACTCTGCGATGTTTACTCCAGCTTGACCGAGTGCAGGACCCACTGGAGGTGCAGGAGTCGCATGCCCGGCAGGCAACTGGAGTTTTACAGTAGTTACTGATTCTTTTTTTGCCATAATTCTACCTCGTTTATTATGTTATTTTTTTATTTCTACTTGATCGGCACTTACTTCAACCGGTGTTATCCGTCCAAAAACTGTCACATTAACGGTTAATTTTAAACCACCTTGATCAAGTTTATCGACTACTCCGTCGAATTCAGTAAATGGCCCGGCAATTATTTTTACATGATCACCCGGCAATATCTCGTGCATGGAAGAGCTGTGCTGGTCTCGATTGTCAATACCTAAAAGCCTATCAACTTCATCTTTAGGTAATGGTATCGGATTTTTTCCGTAGCCCAGAATGTGTGTTACACCGCTGACATTTAAAATGTAGTTCTTTACATCTGCAGTTAGATCGGCTTCTACAATGATATAACTGTTAAAAAGCTTCTTTTCTCGCTCAATTTTCTTACCTTCACGGATATGAAAAGTCTTTTGTACAGGCACAAGTATTCGACCAATTTTCCCTTCAAGAGCAGTGTTTAAAATGCCCTTTTCGATTGTTTCTTTGACTCGATTTTCGTGGGAATAATAGGTGTGCACAACATACCATTTCATTGCTCGGGTTCCTGTTTGGTTGTTAGTATCCAAAGATTACCTTGTTTATCAAGAGCTTAAAGATTATATCCACAAAGAATAAAAACATCGCTGTTATTATTGACATAACTATTACGGCGGTGGTTCCTTCTATGAGATCTGCTCTTGTCGGCCAACTTACGGACTTCAATTCCGTCCGTACCTCTCTTAAAAACTTCATTACTTTGTTCATACAGCACTCACATCAAACTTGTATAAAAACAGGCTTACTAAGTCAGCAGAGCTTCCGCTCCGCTGACTTAAAGCTTTATCATGGCAGGACAGGCAGGAATCGAACCCGCAACTTTCGGTTTTGGAGACCGATGCTCTACCAATTGAACTACTGTCCTGCATGGTTTTTATCTTGTTTGTTTATGGTTTGTATGCTTCCGACAGGTCGGGCAGAATTTCTTCAGCTCTAATCTGTCCGGATGCTTTCTTTTGTTTTTTGTAGTAGTGTAATTTCTGTTTTTACACTCCTGACATTCGAGAATTATTATATCTCTCATTTATCTGTACCTATTCGATGATTGTTCCAACAACTCCGGCACCGATTGTTCTTCCGCCTTCGCGGATTGCATAACGAAGTCCCTGTTCCATTGCGATTGGAGTGATTAATTCACCTGTGATTTCTACATTATCCCCGGGCATAACCATTTCTACGCCTTCAGGTAAATGCAAGGAACCGGTTACATCTGTGGTTCTGAAATAGAACTGTGGGCGATAACCATCAAAGAAAGGCTTGTGGCGTCCACCTTCATCCTTTGAAAGGATATATGTCTTACCACTGAACTTTGTATGAGGTTTTACGCTCTTTGGCTTAGCAAGAACCATACCACGCTCGATATCTTCCTTACCAATACCACGAAGAAGCATACCGATATTGTCTCCGGCTTGGGCTTGATCCATAATCTTACGGAACATCTCAACTCCGGTACAGGTAGTTTCTACTGTCTCGCGAATTCCAACTCTCTCAATCTTGTCCTGAATCTTTACAACACCACGCTCTACACGACCGGTTGCAACTGTTCCACGACCGGGAATTGAGAAAACATCCTCAACAGGCATAAGGAAAGGCTGATCAATTGCTCTTTCAGGTTCAGGAATATAGCTGTCAACTGCATCTATAAGTGCCTGAATCTGTGCTTCACCTTCCGGCTCGGCATTAAGACCCTTAAGGGCTGAACCACGGATGATTGGAATATCATCACCGGGGAATTCATACATTGAGAGCAAGTCACGAACTTCCATTTCTACAAGCTCGAGTAACTCTTCATCATCAACAAGGTCAACCTTGTTTAAGAATACAACCATTGCTGGAACTCCAACCTGTCTTGCAAGCAATATATGCTCACGAGTCTGTGGCATTGGACCATCAGCTGCACTTACTACGAGGATTGCACCATCCATCTGTGCTGCTCCGGTGATCATGTTTTTTACATAGTCGGCATGACCGGGGCAATCTACATGTGCATAATGTCTTTTCTCAGATTCATATTCAACATGTGCTGTGGCGATTGTTATACCACGAGCTTTCTCTTCTGGTGCGTTATCGATTGAATCGAATGATCTGAACTCAGCGCCGTTCTTCTTGCTGAGATACAGAGTTATAGCTGCTGTTAAAGTAGTTTTACCATGGTCAACATGACCGATGGTTCCTACATTAACGTGGGGCTTGTTTCTTACAAATTTAGCTTTTGCCATGTCTCCTCCCAGAGGTTATGTAGTTTTATTCCTATATTTCTCAATATAAAAATAATGGAGCTCATGATCGGACTTGAACCGATGACCTCTTCCTTACCAAGGAAGTGCTCTACCGGCTGAGCTACATGAGCTTCTATAAATTATTGGAGCGGGAGACGGGATTCGAACCCGCGACCCTCAGCTTGGAAGGCTGATGCTCTAGCCAACTGAGCTACTCCCGCTGATTTAATTTCGACTTTTAAGCATAAAAAATGGTGGAGAGGGAAGGATTTGAACCTTCGAAGG
>JAFGVF010000016.1 GCA_016938155.1 Candidatus Cloacimonadota bacterium | reverse complement strand
CCGTTTGACGGAAAGAAATACTATCACTGGATGTATATTCCGCTTCCTAAAACCGATGATACTTTGATGGTTTGCTTTTCAGCATCATTGGTCTTGCAAAGGCTTGCTTTGAAGATGAGTATTCGCAAAATGAACTATCTTGACAGACTTCGGATTCAAGACCACGGGGTGCATCCGGATGTCCCTAAGAATGTATCGAAGTCGATTACTGTAGATTAGTAATACTTTTATCAGGGGGTTGGTTTACAGCCCCCTGTAAATATTTTGATATTTCCGGAATCCTGATATACCTATCGGCAAGTATATCAGAGAACAAACGATATGGAGGTAGAAATGCGTATTGGTCATGGCTACGATGTACATCGTTTAATTACGGGCAGAAAACTTATCCTTGGGGGAGTTGAAATCGAGCATCATAAAGGGCTTTATGGGCATTCAGATGCAGATGTCCTCATTCATGCTGTTATTGATGCTATTCTGGGGGCTTTGGCTCTCGGTGATATCGGCTCGCATTTCCCCGATTCAGACCTCGTTTATAAAGGTATTAACAGCAGAATCCTGCTCTGTAAAACTTGCGAAATTATGAAATCCGCAGGCTACAAAATCAGCAATATCGACTCGACTATTTGTGCTCAAAAGCCCAGACTTCGTCCTTTTATTCCTCAAATGATTGAGAATATAGCTCATGATTTGGAAACCTCAATAAGCTGTGTTTCTGTTAAAGCCACAACAGAAGAAGGTCTCGGTTTCACCGGCAATGAAGAAGGAATGAGTGCTACGACTGTAGTTCTTCTTGAGAATATCGATAAGCAGTAGCTGTTAACTTTCCTTTATCATCGTTATTCAGGTTGCTGCAATCTGCTGGAGAAATCTAACCTGATTCTCTCAGTATTTCTGGTTACTAAGCTCTAGCTTACTAACACAAAGAAAATACTGAGGGATGTTGGCGTACCCGACCTAGTTCGCATAGCCCCGAACTCACTCCGTTCGTATTGGTGCAAGCAAACGGAATCGGTGGAATGCTACCATTTTCAAAGGTCAAATGACCATTTGAAAGATGGCTGGAATGGATTATGAAGAGCATTATTTGTCTGGAATAAATGTAGGCATCAAGATAATATAACTATCAGATTATCAGTAAAATAAAAAAAGTGTTAAAGGAGCTATGAAGTGAGATTATAACTTGACAGAAATGGTGTAGGATTTTTTTTTGAAGTAATAAAGAATGGTAACAGCTGACTGAAGAAGAAGGTCAGCATGTTTTTTAAATATAAAAATGCAGATAAACCACTGTTCCGCAGTGGTTTAAGCTTTATAAAGAGAAGTGTGTATGAGAAAGGATTACCTTCAAAGAATAGAAGAGATAGCGAAAAAAGCCTGTCTTGAGCATGGGGTTTCGCTGTATGATGTGGAAGAGAAAGAGACCACCAAAGGATTGGTGATATTGGTTTATATTAATAAACTTGGTGGTATATCTGTTGATGATTGTACTCTTGTAAGTAAGTCGATGGATTTATCACTTGAAGAGATGGATTTTGTAGGAAGTTCTTTTATGCTTGAGGTGTCTTCACCCGGCATAGAAAGAGATTTAAAATTTAAAAAGCACTATGTAAGTGCGATAAATGAGATGGTAAAGATAGAATATGACTCCGAAGCGGAGCGAAAAACAGTAATCGGAATACTTGAAGAGGTTTCCCCCGAGACAATCAAAGTCAGAGATCGGGAAGAGACAATGTTGATATTTTTTGAGTCAATACACAAGGCTCGTACTTATTTTGATTTTAAGATGAAAGGGAGTGGGAAATGAGCACAAATATCGGTTCAATACTTTCCAATCTGGCAAATGTGAAGCAGTTGGATGCCAAAGCCTTGCAAGAGATTATCAAAGAAAGTATCCAAAGTGCATTATCCAAGAAAATGGTCCCGGAAAATGATTTGGAAGTAGTTGCAGATTTTGAAAATGGAGATTTTTTCATCAGACTGAAGAAGATAGTTGTGATGACAGATAACAATTTCGGGGAGATATCTTTGGCACAAGCCAGAGCAACATATGGCAGCCATGTTGATTTGGGTGATTGCTATGAAACTGTCATTCCCATAGGAGATTTGGAGCCTAAGATCATCAAGATAGCTCGTAAGGCAATCCTTGAGAAAATACATGAGCTTGAAGAGGATAGAATTCGATTTGATTATGAAAAGCAGAAGAACACTATTGTATCCGGAGTTGTTAAACGGGTTGATTACAATGGAATCATAGTCAATATAGGTTACACAGAGGCTTTGCTTGCCACTGACCAGCAGATTGACGAGGAGTTCTTTAAAGTCGGAGATGTGATTCGTGCTTATGTTGTGAATATAACACAGCGACGCAGCGGAGTGCAGGTTATTTTATCCAGAACAAACCCTGAGTTTGTGAATAAACTTTTTGAACTTGAAGTTCCTGAGATTTATAAAGGTGAAGTAGAGATATTGAAGATCGTCAGAGAACCGGGAATCCGCTCAAAGATTGAAGTGATTTCCCATAATCCCAAGATAGACCCATACGGAGCTTGTCTTGGTGAGAAAGGTAACAGAATAGACCAGGTAAGAAAGGAGTTGCACGGCGAACAAATTGACATAATCGTGCATGATGAGAATTCGGAAGAGATGATTGCAAATGCTGTGGGAGAAGACCTTGTAGAAAGGATTATCGTCGCAGAAAGAGGCAAATTTGCCAGCGTAATTGTTTCGGAAAAGAATAAGAATCTCGCTATTGGAAAGAACGGAAAGAATGTTAAGCTTGCTGCTAAATTGACAGGGTTTAAGCTTGATATTTATACTTTTGAAGAATATGAAGAGAAGCTTTCCTCCGAGAGAAGAATAACCAGCTATGTTACAGAACTGGATGGAGTAACGGAAAGTCTTGGCAAGATACTTCGTGAACATGGCTATACAGCTGTACAGGATATCTTCAATGCTTCGGTGGAAGAGCTCTGCCGATTAGAAGGTATTGGAGAAAAAACAGCCGAGAAACTTATTGAGGCTGCCAGATCTTTCTAAATGCCGAATCAAGCATCAAAAGCCGGTCACAAACCGGAGCGTAGTTGTGTTATCTGCAGAGAAAAAAAGCAGAAAACAAGCATGTTCCGACTGGTTTTTGTAAGCCATGAATTGATATTTGATATAAAGCAGATTATTCCCGGCAGGGGTTACTATTTGTGCAATGATAATGCATGCCTGGGTAAGCTGGAAAAATGGATACGAAAAAAGAAACAATGGTTGAACCGGAAACAGAAAAGCAAAAGGTAATCAGCCTTCTGCAGTTAGCCCGTAAAGCGGGAAAATTGGGGAAGGGATTTGATTCCACAATAAGAAGCTGTCGAAGCAGAAAAGCTTTTATTGTCCTGATAGCAAAGGATTTATCCGAAAGCTCTCGTAAAAGAGTTTTGTATTTGACAGAAGAGACCGGAGTACCTGTTTTTGAGATGTTTACGAAAAGTGAAATGAGTGAATTGTTTGACAGCCAAGAGATAGGAATCTTAAGCGTCAATGATGTGAATTTTGCCCAAGGTTTGAAGAAGTATCTTCATCCCTTACAATAAACTTTAAATTGGAGGATGTTGTGCCATCCAGAGTACATGAACTAGCGAAAGAATTGAAGATATCAACAACTGCTTTAAAGAAGCACCTTTCTGACCTCGGTGTCAAAGTGAAGAGTCACATGAGCATTGTTGAAGACGATGTAACCGACAGAATCAGAAAGATGTTTGAAGCTCAGGTGATAGCTGTGAAAAAGATGGAAACTGATCGGAAGAGATTGCACACACCCCGACCAAAAACTGTTGAGGAGCAAACACCTCCTCCGCGGGAAGCTGTTAACGAGGCTGCTATAGATAAGCAGGAGCCTGAAAAAGCTACTCAGCAGGCACCGAGTTCAGATTCCGAGAAAGAATCTCCTAAGGAAGTGGTACACAAAACCCCCAAGGAACCCCCGGTGGATGAAAGTTCTAAGCCTGAGTATTTAAAGAACTTTGGGAAAAACATCAATCCAAGAACAGATTCACGCACTTCTGAAAATAGAAATACTGAGCATCGTAGTAATCAACGCAATGAGAACCGTTCCGGCGAAGTTAAACCGAACGATACACGCGGAGGTCAGAGACCTGATAATCGTGGCGGTGCTCCCAGACCTTACGACAATCGTAGTAATCAGAGACCCGATAATCGTTCATCTGATAACAGAGCTTATGATAATCGTAGTGGACAGAGACCTGATTACAGACCATCCGATGGAAGACCTGGTGACAACCGCGGAGGTCAGAGACCTGATAATCGTGGCGGTGCTCCCAGACCTTATGATAATCGTGGAGGTCAGAGACCGGACAACCGTCCAGCCGACAGCAGACCTTATGATAATCGTAGTGGACAAAGAACAGATAATCGTTCTACAGAAGGTCGGAGT
>JAFGVF010000201.1 GCA_016938155.1 Candidatus Cloacimonadota bacterium | reverse complement strand
ACATATATGCTAATGTAATGTTAGAATGTTGTGGCGTAGATTCGTTAAAAAAAGGAAAGGTGTAGATGTCTACGGGCGAATCTCTGTTACGGTGACGATTTATTCAATTATATGCATAAGTGGTATTTGTCTTTGATTTTTTTTAATTGACAACTTTTAATCATATTATGTTCTAAATATATTCCTTGATTTTGGAGTGCGATTATGAGATTTCTAAAACTCTTGATGTGTTTGTTAGTTTGTGTTTTTCTTGTTTCATGTGACTTGGGTTTTGATTCCGGTTTTGATATAAATATCTTTTCGAATAATCCTGGTCCTATTGTTACCGATTACCACACTATTTATAATATTGAAACTCAGACTTTTCATAAGATAACACAAAGCTATAACTCTCGAGCCTACTTTGTTACTGATTTTGAAAATCCTGAAAATGATGTTCTGCTTTATAACCACAGAGATGGTATAACACTTGGTGATATTAGTGGACAAGCAGGCTCTTGTGACATTGAAGATGCACAACTTCTTGCTATAAGCCATAACAGGAACAGGATGGTTTACAAAAAGGACAAAGACCTCTACCTGGCAAATGTAAATATTACCGGAATCATCAATATTACAAATACTCCGCAAACCGACTTTGAAGCGACTCCCAGTTTCACAGAAAATGATTTGATGATTGTTTACGCATACAATGAAACAGAGCATAATGTATTGACACCATCTATTCGAACCTATAATATAGAAACAGGTAATACTGAGATATTATTTACAAATGAATCAACAAACTCATACATGTTCAGCTACCCTGTACTTGTCAATGATATGATAATCTATCTTCGGTCAATGAACAACTCAGCACCCACAATGTATTTTTGTGATTTAGATGGCGAGAACCACATAACTCAACCTACGATTAATCCTATTGCATTAGCAATGAATTATAAGTTCAATAGATTAACTTATTTAGCTGGAAGTAACGGCAATAACTATCTATACGCTAAAGATGTTTCAACAGGAAGTGTTCGTAGTGTGAGTGTTTATAATTCTCAGGGACCAATCCTATTCTCTTTCGATCAAGACCTAATTCTTCTAACATCTCTTGCGAACAGAGATTCATGCACTTTGTATAATGCTGAGACGCTAGGAAAGATAACCATTGAGGGCTTGTTTGGGACTCCTCACATAAACAAAGCTGGAACTAAGTTAATCGGATTGTCTTATACTGTTATCGATTACAATAATTAGATGGGGGTTATAATTTCCTGTTAATAGGATTTGGATATGAAGTTGCATCATTTTGAGAAGCTCCTTAATAAAATGGTATGTAACCCCATGCTGTAAAGATTCTTGTCGAATATGACAAAGGCGGAAGCTAACTTCCGCCTTTTGCAATTTCAATCAATTATTCGTAATCGTCAACATGAGCTGCTTGAACAGCCTTGAATTTAATGACATCAGGATGAATTCCTGCTTGTTTATATACAGCTCCCACAGGGCATACATCAGCACAATTACCGCATTTGATACAATCAATCTGGGTAATGGTGTATTTTGCTTCTCTGCTTCCCGGAATACAGCTTACAGGGCATTTACGGGAACACAGTGAACAGCCGATGCACTTCTCCTTGTCAATCTCGAAGTACATAAGCGGTTTACATACTTTAGCATGACATGTTTTATCCTTTATATGGCTCTCATACTCGCTACGGAAATAACGAATAGTGCTTAGTACAGGATTGGGAGCAGCCTGTCCGAGACCGCAAAGTGAAAGCTGCTTTATCATCTCTCCGAGTCTTTCCAACTCTTCGATATCGCCTTCGCGTCCATCTCCATCTGTAATTCTTTCCATTATCTCGTACATCTTTTTAAGACCAAGACGACATGGAGAGCATTTACCGCAGGATTCATCTACTGAGAAATCAAGGAAGTATTTGGCAACATTTACCATACACTTATCTTCATTCATTACAATAACACCACCGGAACCCATCATGGCACCCTTTTCTTTCAGGGATTCATAGGTGATGGGAACATCGAGATGCTCTGAAGTCAGGCATCCACCGGAAGGTCCACCTAACTGTACAGCTTTGAACTTTTTCCCATCATTGATACCACCCCCGACACCAAAGATTAACTCACCAATGGTTATACCCATAGGTACTTCGACCAAACCGGTATTCTTAACATCACCGGTCAGTGCAAAGACTTTAGTTCCTTTGGAGTTTTCGGTTCCCATGGAGGCGAACCATTCAGCACCTTCGAGAATAATGGTTGGGATGTTGCCAAGTGTTTCCACATTGTTAACAATGGTTGGTTTATCCCAAAGTCCTCTGTCAGATGGGAATGGTGGCTTGGGAGTTGGTTGTCCTCTCTTTCCTTCAATGGAATGAATCAGGGCAGTTTCTTCCCCGCAAACAAAGGCACCGGCACCGGAACGAACTTCGACATCGAAATTGAAACCGGTCTCAAATATATTCTCGCCTAATAAGCCGAACTCTCTGGCTTTTTCAATGGCAAGTTTGATTCTCTTAATCGCTAAGGGATATTCGGCTCGGATATAGAAAAATCCATTGGTAGCACCCATAGCATAAGCGGCAATCATCATACCTTCAAGTACTCTGTGCGGATCACCCTCAAGGAGAGAACGATCCATGAAAGCACCCGGGTCGCCTTCATCCGCATTGCAAACAACATACTTCACATCGGATTTACTGGATCTTCCGAATTTCCATTTCATCCAAGTTGGGAATCCGGCACCACCACGACCGCGTAAACCGGATTTCTTCATCTCTTCAATAAGTTCTTCAGGGGTCATCTCTGTAAGAACCTTACCCAGGGCTTCATATCCGCCTTCTGCGATATATTCTTCTATACTTTCGGGGTCGAGGTAACCACAGTTTTTCAAAGCAACTTTGGTTTGCTTCTTATAAAAGGGTATCTCATTCTGGTCAACAATAACCTGCTGCTCAGAATCCTGAATCATTAACCTTTTTACGGGACGACCCTTAAGAAGGTGTTCTTCAACAATCTCCCGCACATCTTCCACAGTTACTTTCTTGTAGAAGACACCCTCAGGATAAATCATCATTACCGGACCGTAATCGCATGGTCCCATGCAACCGGTTTCTATGATATTTACCTCAGAGATAAGTTCATGTTCTTTGAGTAATTTCAGGAACTCATCTTTGATCTTAAGCGAGCCGGCAGATACGCATCCAGAGCCGCAACAGATGAGCAAATCAGTTCTTCTTAAAGACATTTTGCCCCCTATTTTTTTGTGCTGACTACGAAGTCTGTAACTATCTTGCCGTTTACGATATGCTCAACAACGACTTGACGGGCTTTGTCGGGGTTCATGTTACCATAAGTAACAGTGTCCTTACCATCTTCTACGATGTCAACAACCGGTTCTGCTGAAGACAGTCCCTTCTCACCGGTTTGTGTAACCACGACATCTTTGAGTCCGCGCTTGCTGATTTCGTCAAGAAAGGCTTTCATAACTTCCCGGGCACCCATGGCAATCCCTGAAGTTCCCATTCCGACAATCACCTTGACTCTGCTTCCGGAAGCTCTCAGCTTCATATCAGCTTGAGCCTGTTCACGGATCTTTCTGAGTTCGGCTAAGGTTTTCATCTTAGTTCTCCTCCATCTCTGTTTTTTTTATTCCATCTTTAATATTTTCATCAATATACTGGATTACATCGGGGTATGTAAGTGGTATATCCCCGAGTTCCTCTT
>JAFGVF010000200.1 GCA_016938155.1 Candidatus Cloacimonadota bacterium | reverse complement strand
TAACACCAATGTCGGCAAAAGCCGATGGAATGAATTTTATCCGATTGCTGGAAACTATCATTGAATCCGGCAATTAAAGGGGGAAAAATGAAAAAAAGTTTACTTTGTTTATTATTACTAATCTCTGTGATTGTTGTGTTTGCCCAAAGCATTTCAATCACAGCTTTAACAGCTCCGGGGACTTACAACAGTTTTAACATGGCTCAGATAGACCCTGACATGCCATATAGTCAACCAATGATTTTCCGCTGGAACTTATCCAAAACTCTTCCTGACGGAATCACAGAGCTTCCTTTTGATTTGAAAGTAAAACTAATGTGGGATGGAGTTTCCATACCCTTATTGGATTATGTAATCTCTGCAAAACCTAATCTCTGGAGTATGAATACAATTGATTTCTCGAACAGAGACATTTTTACAAGTATAGATACGGACAAATTCTACTCATCAGATGAAAGTATTTCATTGGATAACCTCTTTGATGCTGCTCCAGCCCTTGAAGATGTTGTCTTAAATACCGGTTTATTACCTGACGGAGAATACACATTGACTGTTCAAGCTACTTTTATCGGAGGAGAAAGTAATATCTCAGAAGTTTCCTTTTGGGTAAAGAATGCAAACTCGATATTCCTTAATTATCCCGGTGTAAGTTTAGGACAATCCATACCTCAAATAAATAACAACATTGTAGTATTCAACTGGCAGAGTAACCTTGTGGGGATAAATCAGTTTAACCTCACCATAAGAGAGTATGAGTTGAAGGATGATTTAGTGGGACGCGACCTTGATACTTCCGGTAGGCTCTTCTTAGAAATCGAAAACTTATCATCAAGTGTATATTCAGAATTTATGCCTTTCAATAACGAGTATTATTATGCTTGGAAAGTAAGTACTCCCGTAACAACGGAAAGTGCTGTGAATGCCATAAAGATAGAAAGTGAATATAAAGTTTTCCAGTTTTCCGATGATGGAGCAAGTACTACAAATGGTTTTACGGACAGGATCGTGGAGTTACTTCGTAAATTCAATAACCGTGATGTGAATCAGCTTCTGGATAATGGCAATATTCCGACTACAAATGTAGTAACGGAAGACAATTGGCTAACGGGAGAAAAAGCGATTGCCGAAATAAAAGAATTCATCGGCAAACCCGTTAAGATAACCATTACAGAGGAATAGGAGGGTAACATGCAAAAGATAATAATACTTATAGTTTTAGCACTTTTTTCAATCGGATTGATTGCCGCTGAAAACCCGATTGCCCTTCTTTTTCAAGCAAAAGGGGATATTGAATTGGACCGAGCTGCTGCTAAAAGCAGTATAACTGCCGGAGAAATGCTTGAGAATGATGATAAACTTACTACCGGAGACAAATCTTATGCAGCGGTTAAGTTTACAGACAACGGTTCCTTATTGAAGATGTTCCCTTGGAGCGTTGTCACAATCAATGGAACCAAAGACGGTGACCATTTGGCTAAGAAAGCAAAATTGGAAGCCGGGCAGATGTTTTCGAAAATCAATAACAACCTGACTGGTCAATACAGATTGGAAACAAGTAATACTGTCGCATCAGTCAAAGGTACCTCTTTTCTATCCATAGTTGACCCAGAGGGAAACACCTGGATTCACATGTTTCAAGGACTTTTGGAAGTAGAGAACACCATAAACGGAAAGAGATTCAATCTTGAGCCTGGTCAGACTGCGGAGTCACGCTCTGACGGAGAAGTGAATATTGGACCTACTCCAAAACTGAATGATGAGATAATGGAATTTATCAAAGATGACTTAGCCGGTACTCAAAAGATAAAAGTTCAGGTTAAAGATGCAGATGGAAACATAAAGTATATCGAAATTGAGTCAGCGGAGTAAACCATGAAAAAACTAATATTGATTCTTCTGTTAAGCATCTCTATGATGCTGTTCGCTGAAATCATCTTATATGATGAGCCATATATATCAGAACTTGAGAACGGCAATGTACAAGTCAGTGTAACGGTTATGCAGGGTATAGAAGAAATTCATGATGCTTTCTTCTATTACCGTCCCATCGGGAAAACGAGTTATAATCTTGTTAAAGCAGTCATTGATACAGGAAACAACTCCGACTATACCGCTGAATTACCTCTGAATATTTACTCTGAAAATGGATTGGAATTCTACTTTGAAGCCGGTAATCCGACTGGAAATCTTGTTTCTCTACCGAAGTTTTTCCCGGCAGAACACCCATATAAAATAGGTGTTTCAGCTAATTCAGCTGATACAGGTTTCCTTATTTTAAGTCCTGGAACTGAACTTGATGCTGAAGAAGATTACATCTTCTCAGTTTCCTATTTTGCCATTCAGGATGAGATTCAGCTGGAGACAATGAAAGTCTATTTCGATGGCAGAGATGTTACTTCTAAAGCCGTTATCACGCCAAGTATGATGGTTTTGAAACTCTCCAATGTTAAGCCGGGATCTCATAGTGCTGAATTGAGAGTAAGAACCGAAACCGGGGCACTCCTGATGACGGGAAAGCATAGAACCCAGATTATCTCCAATAAGAAGACTTTTGAGCTTCCCTTCCCTCTCAATGGTGATGCAACCTTCCGCTCTAATGTTTACTCCATTTCAGGTGATGATGATTCAAATGTTGCTTTGAGTGATAATGATGCATCCCTCAATATGAACCTCTTCAGCCGTTCAGAAAATGCTCATCGGAAGGGATTCTGGTACGATTTCAGAGGTAATATGTACAGAGACTCCAAGCAGAATGAGTACACTCAGAGATATAACCGAGTATCATTCGATATCGAGATACCCTTTTTAAGAGTCATTATGGGTGACTACACGCCAAATTATTCAACATTCAACATGAATAACAGCAATATCTATGGTATGCATGCCATACTGAAATATCACTTCCTGAAGTTGATGTATTCCACCGGTGAAAACCGTAGAGCAATAAACATCGAAGATGCCAACACGGGTACATTTGCAAGAGATATGTCCGCTTTCCGCCTGGAGTTGGGTTCAAGTCAAAGTAAACATACATCCTTCTTGTGGGGATTGCATTTCTCAACAACAAGAGATGATATAAATTCTATCAAAGAAGCCTCATACATCAACATAACTGGTGCTGATACTTTGCAAACCGTGTTCCCGGAAGATAATTTCGTAGTTGGTACAGATTTCACTATCTTTATACCGGAACAACAGTCCAGCTTGGGAGCAGAAGTT
>JAFGVF010000015.1 GCA_016938155.1 Candidatus Cloacimonadota bacterium | reverse complement strand
TTTCTAATCTAAGCTCCCGAGCAGAATAAACTTCATCCTTACCATAACCCGGGTAATCCTTCTCATCGGAGATGGAAAGTCCTGTGATATTTTCTGTTGTATATAGAGTGTATTCCACTTCTACCGGTTCACCCTTGTAAACACGCTTTTTATTTACGGACGATACAAGGAATGTCTCACCGTCCTGGGATTGAGTCTGGGTAGGTTCATTGCCGAAATCATCAAAAATAGACCGGGGTCTACGAGTTCTGGTGTTGCTTGAATTCACCGAACCGTCAATCACATTAACTTCAATCGGCTTAGTTTTGTAAGTGAATCCTTTGAATTCAAAAGAAACAGGCGGAATCGTATGTTGTCCCTTCTCTTTAGGAATCAGGGAATAGGTAAATGTTTTAGTGAAACTGGTAGTTGTCTTGCCATTGACCCAGCTGAAAGAGGATTGGGTAGAGCTTTGGACATCCCTGAAAGAGAATCCCGGAATACTCGGTAAATCGGGGGTGCTAACTTCATTGCCATCTTCTCCCGAGACCATTATCTTGTAAGAAAGAATGTCCTGTAAACCGATTGTGTCGCTATTGACAGAGCTTGCTACCTTTATCTCCGAAGAGAATAAGGATAGCGACCATAGGCATAAAAGTCCAATTAATACATATATCTTCTTCATTTTAAAACTCTTTTATCTCGCAGTATTTCATAACCATTTCTCGACTCCGATAATATAGGCAAGTTATTTTTGACTATGTAAAAGAGACTACCAGTATTTTCCTTTAGCTCTACCTGCTGATTTCGCCTTCTGCTTCTCCTTCAGGTCATTCTGTTCCTGTTCCTGAAGAGCTTTAAGCTGCTCATCGGCTTCATCTTTCTTCTCTTTCTCTTCCTGAGTCATCTGCTGCTGTTCCTGCTCTTTATTCTCGTCCTTTTTTTGCTCCTGCTGCTGTTGTTGTTGCTGCTCTTCTTTGTCTTTTTTCTGGTCTTTATTATCCTGATTCTGTTGTTGCTGTTGCTGCTGTTCCTGCATCATCTGCTTTGCAAGCTCGTAATTATTCTTAACATCCTGATTTTTTGGATTTATTTTAAGTGACTGCTTATATGCCTCAAGAGCCTGACCATAATCCTTGTTGTTATAGTAGATATTGCCGATGTTTTGTAGAACCTTGTCTTTCTGTTTGAATTTAGAATTTCTCAAAGCTGATTGATAGGCAGAAAGGGCTTCTTCCGGCTTGTTGTTCTTGTAATAAGCATTCCCAAGATTATATTGCAATTTCGGGTCAGTCGGGTCTTTCACAGCGTTTTCGTTGAAGTTCTTCTCGGCTTTTTCGTACTTATTCTTATTGTACTGCTTAACTCCCGCATTATTGCGGAAGAATTTTCCGAGATTAAAGATGCTTGCATTGAGAAGGATAATTGTGGAAATCATGGTAACTATTAAGAAAAGTCTTTTCATTTTTACCTCAAGATATGAATCGTTCGTGTTTGTAGCTCTTGCGAAGTGAGATCAATGGTTCAATAGCAAGAAGCATCAATACGAGGATTGCAAACCAGATATACTGGTCTTTGAAGCGATTAAACATTTTTGAACTGTATTTATTCTTTTCTAAACCCTGAATAGTTCGGAGTATCTCAAATATTTCAGTTTGCTTCGGAGTGATGATATAGAACCTTCCACCGGTTGTCCGGGCAATCTTACCGAGTGTGTCAACATCCAGCTTTGACATTACAATTTCGCCCTTATCATCTTTTACATACTCAACATCTCCACTTTCGTTGGCTACAGGAATAGGGCTTCCTTCGGGAGAACCGATACCAAGGGTATAGATAGTGATCCCGGCTTTTGCCATCTCTTCGGCAATCTTAAGACCCTTTTCCTCCAAATCCTCTCCGTCACTGACAAGAATAACAAGCTTATGTTTGGAATTATCAGGAAAAACTTCCATAGCTTTTTTCAAAGCAGCTCCGACATTTGTTCCATAAACAGGGATGAAATCTGTATCCAAAGTATTCAAGAACATTTGTGCTGCACCATAATCATCAGTAAGAGGGCATTGAACATGAGCTATTCCGGCAAATGGCACAAGTGCTATTCTGTCACCCTCCAACTGGTCAATAAAGAGAGAAATCTGGTCTTTAGCACGGTCGATTCTACTGGGAGAGATGTCTGTTGCATCCATGCTTTTTGAGACATCCATACAAACAGCGATATCGATACCGCGTCTCTGAACATCCTGTATCTCTTTGTCCCATTGCGGTCTGGCAATGGCTATAATCAGAAAGAAAAGAGCAATAATCAGAAGGAAATTCTTCAGCCACCAGTTAAAACTGTTAAAACCTTGAAGATAGAAGTTATAAAATCTGTTTTCGGCGAACTTTTTAAAGAGCTGTTTCTTTCTTTTCTTTTCAATACCAAGCAGGAAGAATGCCAGTGGTATCAGCAACAATAATATCAGTAAGTTAGCATTTCCCCAATGCATTAGATTATCTCCTTCCTCAGAATTAATCGATATATCATCTCCAGCACGAGGGCAAGGAATGAGAGCAGTAACCAAAAAGGAAACAACTCTTTCCAGGAAGTGTATTTATTCATTTTGAACTTTGATTTCTCAAGACGGTCAATCTCTTCCACAACTTGTTTCAACTGTTCTGTATTTCTGGCAAGAGATGCTTTAGTCGTTCCTGTAATCTGAGCAATACGATTGAGTGTCGGTAAATCCATCTCTATCTGCACCTTGGTGAATCCGCCTCGACCATTGGGATAATCGACTAAGCCATTTGAGCCTACGGCGATGGGATATACGCGAATACCATAAGTTTTAGCAAGCTCAGCAGCACCGAAAGGATCTATCTTTCCCGTATTGTTCTTACCGTCAGTTATCAGAATTACTACCTTTGATTTCGCTTCTGATTTATGCAATCTTGAAACAGCAGTTGCAAGTCCCATCCCTATGGCGGTTGAACTGCTCTCTTGATTTATCTCAATATCTTTGAGCAGATTCTTTAGGATGTTATAGTCCTGAGTTAAGGGACACTGCGTAATTGCATACTCTGAGAAGACAACAAGCCCGATGCGGTCATTCTTACGATTGTCAATGAACTCATCAGCAACAACTTTTGCTGCTTCAAGACGGTTCTTCGGCTTAAAGTCAACTGCCATCATAGAGCCTGATACATCTATTGCAAGTACAATGTCAATACCTTGACCTTCAATTTCTATATTCTGTTTTCCAAGACGGGGTCGGGTCATGGCAATCACCAAAAAAACAATGGTTAGCGTCCTCAGAACTATTGGTATGTATTGCATGAAAGTCTCATGTCCTGAAGCCTTTTTTAATAGTTGCAACCTGCTGTAAGGGATTCGTAATTTCTTTCTACGCTGATAAATCAGTTCCCATACAATGTAAGCAGGTACAAGAATCAGGGCAATAAACCAGTAAGGATAGAGGAACTCAAACATTCTTCTTCTCCTCCCCTGCTATCGTTTCAGCTTTTTTCAATTCTATTTCTTTGATTCCGGTTATATATTTATACAACCAATAATATGAGTTATCGGCATCCTCCATGGTTGGAATCTGTTTGGCATACTTTTTCATATCGCAGTTTAATAGAAAGCTTTTTATCTCAGGTCTCTGTTCAACATCCAACTCAGAAAGAGCATCATTAATTTCGTAGGTTGTCATCTCAGCAGCATTGAAGTTGTAGTAACCTTCAATAAATCTTCGTAAAATAGAAGAAAGCTCGAAATAATAATCCAAGAACCGACCATTCTGCATAAGCTGGGCAGATTTTAGAGCTTCTAAGCTTTTTAAAGCAATTTCCCATGCAGGGATAATAACCTCGGGTTTCCGGTAAGTTGGCTTAGTTATATCTTTTCTCGGTATCTTAGTTAAGAGCCAAATGATTGCAATAAGGAGAGCAATTCCACCTATAATGAGGAGGTAGTCCCAGAAATTAAGCCTTACTTTAAGAGTTCCTGAAATATCTTTCAAGACAGCTCCGCTGTCAGGAAGTACAGTTTGTACCATGAAGATACGATGTCTGGTTTCATGCTGCTCCGGAATCTCATCTGACCAGGACATTACTTTCATGGAAGGCAGTGCCAACTGTCCCGTTTCAAATGGTGCAACAGTCATCATGATTCCCTGAAGCTTATCATCCTGATAGATTGGTTGATTTCCAAAGAAATCAAAAGTGGTGAGGGTATCGGGAACTTCCACTGATGCACTGTCAACAGGTGGTGAAAATGACAATAAAATCTCAATCGGAGTGCCGATATTGAGAGTATCGGGTTGGTCAACCTGCTCTGTCATGTTAACGGCAGGAAGTCCGAATGTTAATGTAGCCAGTATCAATAGAATAGCAAATCTTTTCATATCTATCTTTTTGCTTTTTGTCTAATGCGTTGTTTGAAGAATTTTTGTAACTCAAGTACATAGGATTGGTCAGTATGTAACTCAAGCATATCAACCCTATTCTCTTTAAAACTACGACGAGTATTCTCATTCAACATTGCAGTGTGCAGTTTAAATTTATCACGAACCTTTTTGTTTGATGTGTTTGTCGTGAATAATTCCCCACTCTCCGGATCAATAAATGGAATTATTCCCGCATCCGGAAGTTCTGACTCTGCTCTATCAATAATCTGAAGAGCAAGAACATCGTGCCTTCTGGCAAGTAACTTGAGACTATTCCAGAAACCATCATCCTGAAAATCAGAGATTACAAAGATAATACTTCGTTTTTTTATAACACGGCTAATGTACTCAACCGCTTGCTTTATATCTGTCTTGCGTCCTTCAGGATTGAAGAAAAGAATCTCTCTTAATATCTGCAATGCGATTTTACGACCCTTTCTCGGCGGGATGTACTTTTCAATTCTATCAGAGAAAAGAAGTAATCCAACCTTATCCTGATTCGAAAGAGCAGAAAATGAGAGAACTGCCGTAATCTCTGCAATATACTCAGATTTTAAGTAGTTTCTTGTCCCGAATACGGTTGAAGCACTGCTATCGACCAGAAATATCACATTGAGCTCACGGGTTTCCTCAAACTTCTTTACATAAGGAACACCCATACGAGCTGTTACATTCCAGTCAATGTCTCTGAAACCGTCTCCAGGCATATATTCTCTTACTTCAGAGAATTCGAGACCCTGTCCCCTAAATAGGGAATGGTATTCTCCGGCAAAAATCTCTTCAACGAGATTCTTAGTTGTAATCTCTATCTTCCGGATTCTCTTTAGTATTTCACTTGTTTCCATAATTAGGCTATTTCAATCTCATCAAAGATACGATTAATGATATTATCCTGATTTATCTGCTCTGCTTCAGCCTCATAGCTGAGAATTATGCGATGACGAAGCACATCTTTACCGATTGCTTTAATATCATCCGGTAAAACATATCCCCTATGCTCCAGGAAGGCATGAGCCTTAGCTGCTCTGGCAAGGGCAATGGTTGCACGAGGTGACGCTCCGCATTCTATCATATTCTCAAACTCTTTTAAGTTTCGATACTTGCCGGGTTCACGGGTTGCAAATACTAAATCAAGGATATAATCCTTCAACTTCTCTTCCATATGTATTTCTTTAATCACTTCCCTCATCTCAATAATCTGTTGAGGTGTTACAATTGCAGAAACCTTCATCTCCTCATCCGGTACCATCAGGTTCATTATCTTCTTTTCCTCTTCTCTGTTCGGATATTCAATAAGGAGTTTGAGCATGAAACGGTCAACCTGTGCTTCCGGTAAAGGATAAGTTCCTTCCTGTTCCAAGGGATTCTGGGTAGCCATTACAAGGAAAGGCTTCGGTAACGGATAAGTTGTATCGCCTATTGTAACCTGCCGTTCCTGCATAGCTTCCAATAATGCAGACTGAACCTTGGAAGGAGCACGGTTAATCTCATCAGCAAGGATGAAATTGGCAAAGATTGGTCCTTGCTTCGGGGTAAATTCCGCAGTTTTTTGATTATAAATCAATGTACCGGTTACATCAGCGGGAAGCAGGTCAGGAGTGAACTGGATACGCTTGAAGCTGGCATGAATTGAATTTGCTATTGTTTGCACTGTGAGCGTTTTAGCTAATCCCGGCACTCCCTCAAGCAGGATGTGCCCATTTGCCAATAAACCTACCAGGATTCTTTTTATCATATATTCCTGACCGATGATTACTTTGTGAACTTCGCTTGTCAATTGATCGAGTACTGCACTCTTTTCCAATACTTGACGATGTATTTCGTCTATTGTCATCATACATATCCTCCTGATGTTACGACCTGTTGTTTCTCCAGCTGCGGGAGTAAATCAACCTACCGTCATATCTTTTATTTTCATAAATCATCATTTCTTCAGTTATGGTCATAACTCCATAAGAAGCCTTTTGACCACGGTCTTCTTCTTTTTTCAGATGCCCCGGATTGATGTAAATCCTGCCTTTCATCTCTTCACAATAGGAAACATGAGTGTGCCCGAATAGGATTACATCACAACCCGTATGGCTATCCAGTTGCTGTAAATCGTGGATAAGCCTGAATTTCTTCCCATTCAATTCACAATCTATCACTCTCTTTAAGCTTTTATTTATGAGACCCGGATGAAAATTACCCGGAACCCTGAAAAGGATTTTTGACTCAATTCTCTCGGGACAAAGATCTATATCCTCCCAATTATCTCCTAAATGTAAAATAGCATCCACATCTAACTCATTATGCAATACTTTACAGAAAATCTCAGCATTCCCGTGGGTATCTGATACAATTAAAATCTTCATTTTTCACTCTTAATAATTCCGGTTAATATGAATG
>JAFGVF010000014.1 GCA_016938155.1 Candidatus Cloacimonadota bacterium | reverse complement strand
TCTCGGTGTTTCCAAGAAACTCGACTCTGCCTTTGGTATGGGAATGGCGGTTATCTTCGTTATGACCATGACCTCGGCAATAACATACGCTATTCAGACCTACCTGCTTGTGCCCTATGGTCTGGAATATCTGCAGACTATCGCCTTTATCCTGACAATTGCCGCCCTCGTACAATTTGTGGAGATGGTTATTCAGAAGAACTCACCTGCCCTTTATAAGTCGCTGGGTGTGTTCCTTCCGCTTATCACCACCAACTGTGCCGTACTTGGTGTGGCTATCCTGAATACAACCGCTACATGGTCTAATGGGAATCCTTATAATTTCCTCGATGCCGTACTTAACGGTTTCTTCTCAGGTGTAGGCTTTACTCTTGTTCTGTTGCTTATGGCAGGAATCAGAGAACGACTTGAATTTGCTAACCTTCCGAAGAGTATGAAAGGAATGCCCATTGCCCTCATCGTTGCTGGTGTAATGGCTCTTGCGTTCCTCGGCTTCTCCGGACTGAAGATGTAGGAGGTTCCATGACATTACTAATACCTGTAATAATTATCGGTGGTCTGGGACTGCTTTACGGAATCGGTTTGGCAATCGCCTCGGTTGCATTCCATGTGGAAGTTGACCCTCGCGTTGAAAAGATATTGGAAGCCCTTCCCGGTGCCAATTGCGGTGCCTGTGGAAAGCCAGGTTGCGGTGGATATGCCGAAGCTATCGTGGCAGAAGGTGCAAGTATAAATATGTGTGCTCCCGGTGGAGCTGATACAGCCAAGAAGATTGCCGAAATCATGGGTGCTGTAGCCGGCGAAACCGTTAAAAAGATTGCTTATATCCATTGCTCCAGTGGTGGGAAGAACAACACAAACTTCAAATATGAATATGAAGGTGTTCCGACCTGTAAAGCAGCCGTAATGGTTGCAAACGGTCCTAATATGTGTGCCTACGGTTGTGTTGGTTACAACGACTGTATGGTTGCCTGTCCTTTCGATGCCATCACTCTGGATGAGAATAACAATCGTATCATCGATGTTGATAAATGTACTGCCTGCGGAGCCTGCGTTAGAGCCTGTCCTCGCGGTTTGATTGAGATTGTAAAGTTCAGTCAGCAGGTTAAGATCCAATGCTCCAATAAGGAGAAAGGTATTGCTGCAAAGAACAACTGCGGAACAACCAAGGGCTGTATCGCCTGCGGACTCTGTGCCAAGGTTTGTCCTGTGGAGGCAATAACCATTGAAAACAACCTTGCGGTTATCAATTATGAGAAATGTATCGACTGCAGAATGTGTGCTTCTAAGTGCCCGACTAAGGCTATTGAAGACCAGATGGCAGGTAAGCGTAAGAAAGCACGCATTATTGAAGATAAATGTATCGGATGTACTATTTGTGCCAAGAAATGCCCTGTTCAAGCCATCACCGGCGAATTGAAACAGTTGCATCATATTGACGAAGCCAAGTGCGTCGGATGCGAAATATGCTTTGAGAAATGTCCCAAGAAAGCCATTGAGATGGTTTAGGGGATATTAGCTATATAGAAAAAGATACCACTTCTCATGAAGGGGTATCTTTTTCCTTTGAGGCAATATGAAAAGTATCAACTCATTCGTTCCAAACCTACATACTATAATCCTGATTCTGATAATAGTTACAGCAGGATGTAAAGAAAAGATAAATTATGTCTTTTCAATGCAGGAGCTGCAAGCGTTCACCACGCTTAAAGTAAATCTGGAACGGCGTGTAGCCGACCTGGAACTGACAGCAAATAAAGTTGCCAGATTCTTCCTGCCTCCCGGAATCAGTGAAGAAAAGATGCGTAGCTATCTCGCTGCCGGAGTCGATGCCCGTGATTATATAGTTGCCTGTGGTCTTATCTCTCCCGATGGAATCATGCTCTATGCAGAACCGGACTTCTTTCAGCAACCCGAAGGTCTTAATCTGAGTAAATCGGAGAAATTCCTATATGTATTGAATGAGAAAAAAGCATACATGAGTCCAATCATGATTACCCCTACTGCCGTCCGTCTTCAGGAATATCTGATGCCGGTTTATAATGCCGGGAATCAATTCATCGGAGTGCTCACTATTCTGGTGGATACGGGGAAACTTCTTGACTTCACAGCCCTCTTGCCTGATCTTAATACTATCAATCTGCTGGTGTTTGAAACGGATGGAGAGCTTGTATTTAATAGCCGTACCGGACGCCTCGGCGGAGGGAATCTCAATGCCTTAAGAGGTGAAGGTGCGGATGAACTGGTGGATTTAATTGTTCAGGCTTGTAAAGAAAGCGAAGGAGCTGCTTATTATAATATCTTTGACGAGATGTATGACATGGAGTTTCGCTATTATGCCAAGTGGATTACCGTTCCCCTGCCGGGTCGTGACTGGCGGATATTTATGAATACGGAGTATGAAATTGAAGAATAGCCTTGTTATCCTGCTTCTTTTGCTTCTAATCGGGTGTTCAACACCGCAGAAGAAGGCAAAAGGATATGTTGTCATCTCCCCCGAGATTGCCGAAATTATCGCAGCTCTCGGAGCTTCTGACGATATTATTGCCGTTACAGCCGAGTGTACCTACCCGGAAGAGCTGCAAGAAAAGACAAGTGTCGGCAAGTTCGGTGAAATCAAGTTGGAAGACATTATCAATCTTAATCCCGCCATCGTATTCACTTCCGAACTTGAACAGCAGGAATTAGCGGATAAACTTGAGAAGCTCGGGATAAAGGTCGTGCGTACCTACCCGCAGTCCGTAGCCGGAGTATATGAGGCAATAACAAAGATAGGTGCTGAAATTGGCAGAACTGCAGAAGCGGTGACATTGAATAATTCTCTTAAGCAGCAGCTGGAAGCCCTGAACTCAAATGTTGCAAACCGTCCCCGTGTGTATCTGGAGATCTGGAATAATCCCCTCATGAGTGTTTCGGATAAATCCTTTGTGGGTGAGCTTATTGAGCTTGCCGGAGGCGACAATATCTTCACCGAACTGGAGCGTGATTATGCCCGGGTGAAGTCGGAGATGGTCATCAATGCCGACCCGCAGATTATCCTCTCCTATTCCAAGACCTCACTTGCTGAGATGAGTCAGCGTAAGGGCTGGGAGAATATCAGTGCCATTAAATCCAAGTATGTGTTTGAAGATAACGACATTAATCCCGACTGGCTGTTCCGTGCCGGTCCCCGCTTTGTCCTTGGGATAAAGTCTCTTCAGGAGACATTCCGTGCCTGTAAACAGTAACGCCCGTTTTATTCTCACAACCTCTATTATCCTCTTGGCAGGAATAGCCCTCGCCTTCCTCTTCCTCACCTTCGATACATCGTCTTCCCTCATCATCTTTCAGGTACGACTACCCCGCCTTCTATTAGGACTCCTCGTGGGAGCTATCCTCGCCGGCTGTGGTTCTATCTATCAGATGATGCTGAATAATCCGCTTGCCGAGCCTTATATTCTCGGAATCTCCTCCGGTAGTGCCTTCTTTGCCACTCTTGCCGGACTCTCCGGTATGGTGTGGCTGATGCCAATAGCGGGGTTCGCTGGAGCCTTGTTGACTATGCTCCTTGTCTGGACAATCGCCCATATCGGCGGTTGGCGGGACACGGCAAAGCTGCTTTTGGCAGGTATCATCGCAGGAATGTTCTTTTCTGCCTGCATCTCCCTACTGATGTATCTGAATCAGAAGGATATCGGGATTATCATTAATGTCTTGATGGGCAATCTAGGGCGTGTCTTTACCCATAGTGAATGGAGCGTATTCGGGATTGTCGGGATTGTTGCAGTGTTGTTATTGGGCTATCTCTATCTGCTTTCTTTGAAACTGAATATCATGAGTACCGGCGACCTCTCAGCGGAAAGCCTTGGTATAAATGTCCGTAGTCTGCGGATGCAGATCTTCGTGATTACCTCCCTCCTGGTAGGCGTAACCGTCTCATTTGCCGGAATTATCGGCTTCATCGGACTCATCATCCCGCATATTGTCCGCATGCTCATCGGACCCGACCAGAAGAAGGTCTATCCCCTCAGCATCCTCGTCGGTGCCGTATTCCTCGTCCTCTGCGATTTCCTCTCCATGCACCTCGCCGTAATGGAACTCCCCGTCGGAATCATTACTTCCTTCCTCGGGGCACCTTTCTTTGTGTATATTCTGGTGAAGAGTAGGTAAGAACAATCCTAGTTGTTATAGCAGATTTGATTGAAGAAACTTCTTTAACATGTTTTACTAATTAATTTTTAAATCCTGTATTGCAATATGGATGAGATAGCTGTCCATTCTCAACACTTCCTAATCCTCCATCTTGCTTTCTAACTATATGATCAATGGAAATTGAATTTCTATGAATGTATCCTCCGCAAATTTTGCATTTTGGAGCTGAATGAAGAGCTTCTTTGATATAAACTGCAGATTTCCTTTCTTTTGAGAAATCACTTGACGATACTATTTCTTTTTCTACCTGAAGTGTAAGATAAGAATACTTTTCGCTCTTTATGATTTCAGATATAACTCCATCAATAGTACAAGTATCATTAATCTTTTCTAACAATTCGAAATAGAACTCCTTAATATAAACAAATGCTGATGTTGCACTTCTATATTTTCTTAGTATTTGCTGTATAAAGTACTCATATTTTACTAAAATTTTCTCAAAGGTTTCTCTCTTCTCAATGAACCTATTCAACATCTTCTTTTCTTCCAATTCCTTTACAAACAAAGCAATGGAATAGAAAGACGCTACTTTATGCCTTCCATCCTGTGAATACAAATAGACAATCGGGTGCAAACCTAAAGATGACGGGTGATTACTGTTTATAATTCTAACAGTTTTAAGTGTTTGTTGCAAAAATGATATTGTTTTTGTTCCATCAACATCATCACTTGTTTCTTTAGAAACCGAATTTGATATGTTAATCAATTCTAAAACTAATGGTAATGCTGCTGATGTATATATTTTCCCTCCAATTGGTAGATCAAGCGTTTTTACAGGTGTTTCAAGTTTAGGTGTGAATAATAGAGAATTAATTTCTTTTGCAATATCTTGAATTCTCTCCTGATTTTCTTTTGTGAAGTGTGCCCAATACTTGTGTCCTTTCCCCGATTTAATAATTGCCCTAGCCGCAATGCAATTAGGTTTTTTTCTTGACTTTAGCAAAGTTATCTCAGTACTATTTATTGGAGCAGCTTGCTGATTAATTTTGAAAAAAGAGTTCTCAGCTTTCTGTACATCACCATCTACCCATTGTAGTTGAATTGCTAAACCACCAAGCAATTTTGATTTCTGAGCAATACTTTCTTTGACATTATCTGGGTGTGAAATTGCTAATCTGTAATCATCATAGCTCCCAATTCTTTTGTTAATTCTGTTTCTGGTTGCTTCAGCGACCAGTATTTGTTCATCTGGGATTATTCCGTCATAAAATCTCTTGGATATTGGTCCATCTCCGTAATCGTTGTTTATCCATGCAGAAAGTGCACTGATTCTGTGAGATCCATCAATAACAAAAAGATACCCACAACTACTTCTCCAAAGAATAATTGCAGGTATCAAGTCTCCTTCCAAAAAGCTATCGATAAACTCACAGATCTTATTTGTATCCCATTCACTTGTTTCCCGTTGAAAATCTGGTTTCCTCAAAGCAGAATAAAAAAAAGAATCAGGTTTCAAATCTTCAATGGATAAAGTATCTTTCATTTTACCATGTTGAATCTTGTCTTCAATTTCGAAATCTTCTCTTACTATTAATGCATCCAGATTCACTTTTGTCATTTAATCCACCTCTATTTTTTTTGATACAATACTTTGCTATAAATTAATCTCAAGTTGTTTTGAATAATCTACAATATACTTATATATTGTCAATGCTAATTTCGTTAATTTCAATATATTGGCCGTCTAAACTAACCTGCAATTAATATTAGCAATCTACAGATTCAGTTTCAAAGTTTGCTCCTCAATAATTAATTGTGTCATTATTAGGATGGAGTATAATGTTTGGCAATAATTATTTAATGTTTTATTTCATCAAATGGGATAGATTTAATATTCTAAGCTCAGGATGACCTGCAAACACAACTGCAACCACTTCCACCTTCGCTAAAGCTACGGCGGATCAATCAGGGTTGGGGTTTGTTTCGGGTCTTTTACCATAGGCTGTAGCCTATGGCTATTATTTTGTAATCCCTTCAGGATTAAAGAAATACAGCATTACAGTGAGTTGGAGTTTTAGATTTGTTAATAAGTGCCTTTAAATCAGACGGGTAGCAAAATACAATCAAAATCAATTGTGCATGCTTTTCTGTCCCGACAGGGACTGCAAAATACTAGCCACGGGCGATGCCCGTGGTCAAGTATACCCTAGCACCTCTTCAGCCCTACATGGGCTGAACAAACAGTAAATCTCACGCACTGAAATAGTTGCATGCCTTCGACTTGCGAGCACCTATTCTGACAAGTGGACAAGGTTCTTCGCCTTGCCCGAACTCGCTTCGCTCATATCAGTCTTCGCATAAAGCTACGCCCTGACAAGTTGGTGCGAGATCAGGCACAATATCTCCTTGTTTGTGGTGTTGCAAATTCAGAGGAAGTCCGTTCTCGCTTCGCTCCGACAAACTCCCTCTTTCCATCTTCCATCTTTCATTTAGCATTTTTCCTGCTCCATCCCATCAAACGGGAAAAAGGTGCGGAAAACTTATGAACAAAATGTGAATAACTCGGGGGTAGGCCCGAGAGATTCCCGAGAGATTCCCGTGTGATTCCCGCGTAATTCCCGTGAGATTCCCGTAGATTGTAATGGAACATAATAGAGTATGACCTGTCTTATTAAGATTACAACAGAGAGGAATGGATTGTTTTTAGCAGTCTTTTATATTGTTTGCTAATTTTTACTTGACATCCAAATCCTTTTCAATATTTTGTATTTAGTAATCGGAGGTAAATTATGAATACACAACGCTTAACCATTAAATCACAGGAACTTTTTTCCGCTATGCAGAACATAGCCGTTGAGAACGGACATCAGGAAATCCTGGATTTGCATCTGCTTCTGGCGATGCTACAGCAACCGGAGGCATTGATTCATCCGATTTTAGCTAAACTGGAGATAAATGAGGATGTACTCACCCAAAAGATAGAATCGGAATTTCGTAAACTGCCACGCGTACAGGGTGGCGAGAGCTTTTTAGCCCCGCATATCGCAGACATATTTCGTGCTGCCGAGAAGGAAGCGGATAGACTCGGGGACGACTATATCAGCGGTGAGCATATCCTGCTGGCATTATTGCTCAAAGGGAAATCAGCAGCTAAAATCCTGAAGGATGCAGGTTTAAATACAGATATTTTGCTTAATGCCCTGAAAGAAGTTCGCGGTAATCAGAGGGTTACCGATGATAATCCCGAAGCCAAATTTCAGGCACTTGAGAAATATGCCCGTAATCTCACTCGTTTAGCCAGAATGGAGAAACTCGACCCCGTTATCGGCAGAGATGAGGAAATTCGTCGCACAATGCAGATACTTACTCGTAGACGCAAGAATAATCCAATTCTTATCGGAGAACCGGGAGTCGGCAAGACAGCTATAGCAGAGGGCTTAGCCAAAAGGATTATTGAGCGGGATGTACCGGAAAACCTGCTTGGGAAAGACCTGCTGGAGCTTGACATGGCATCTCTGGTTGCCGGAGCTAAGTACCGGGGAGAGTTTGAGGAGCGGTTGAAGGCTGTTCTGGCGGAAGTGGAGAAATCCAACGGAAAGATTATCCTCTTCATTGATGAGATCCACACGGTTGTGGGTGCCGGTTCGGCTGAGGGTTCGGTTGATGCTTCCAATATGTTGAAACCGGCTTTGGCAAGAGGTTCGTTACATTGCATCGGAGCTACCACATTAGATGAATATCGTAAATACATAGAGAAGGATGCTGCCTTGGAACGCAGATTCCAGCCCATCCTTGTTCAGGAGCCGTCTGTTGAAGATACAATCTCAATATTGCGTGGCATTAAAGAGAAGTATGAAGTTCATCACGGCGTACAGATTTCCGATAACGCGGTGGTTGCTGCTGCCGTGCTGTCTGATCGCTACATCTCCGACCGTTTTCTCCCTGATAAGGCGATAGACCTGATAGATGAAGCCTGCTCGCATTTACGACTGGAAATAGACTCCATGCCGGTAGAATTGGATGAGATAGAACGCCGAATCCGGCAATTGGAGATTGAGCGACTTTCCCTCGGGAAAGAGAGTGACCAGATGTCGAGAAGCAGATTGGATAAGATAAAGCTTGAATTGGCACAGCTTGGTGAGGAGCGTGATCAGCTCCGCATGCAGTGGAATCTGGAGAAATCAGCTCTCGACCGAATTCGCCAGATAAAGACGGAAATCGACAGTCTCAAGAGTGAGGCTGAGAAGGCTGAGCGGGAAGGAGATTACGAGAAAACAGCCAAGATCCGCTACGGTAGCCTTGTGGAAAAAGAGAAGGAACTGCAGGAGCTGAGATTAAGCGGAGTTAGCGACAAACTTCTCAAAGAGCAGGTTGATGAAGAGCTGATCGCGGAAATTGTTTCCAAATGGACGGGCATTCCCGTATCCAAGCTTGCTCAAAGTGAAATGAAGAAGCTTCTTAATCTGGAAGATGTGTTGGCTCAGCAGGTTGTCGGTCAGCGAGAAGGGATTAATGCCCTGGCAAATGCCATTCGCCGAAGTCGGAGCGGACTCTCGGATGAAAACCGTCCAATCGGTTCCTTCATCTTTCTTGGACCGACGGGAGTGGGTAAAACCCAGTTGGCAAAGACGCTTGCCACTTATCTCTTCGATACGGAGAAAGCCCTATTGCGTCTGGATATGAGTGAATTCATGGAAAAGCATTCGGTTGCCCGATTAATCGGTGCTCCACCCGGATATGTCGGATATGAAGAGGGCGGATACCTTACGGAAGCGGTTCGCAGAAGACCCTACAGCGTTATTCTTTTCGATGAGATTGAAAAGGCTCATGCGGATGTTTTCAATATCCTGCTACAGATTCTCGATGAAGGCAGACTGACCGATGGAAAGGGACGGACCGTTGATTTCAGACACAGCGTTGTTATCCTTACCTCCAATATCGGTAGTCAGGAAATCTTTGCTCATCAGAGTGAGCTTGAGGAGTTGCGTCCGAAGTTGAATTTGATTTTGCAACAATACTTCCGTCCGGAGTTCCTGAACAGACTGGATGATATTATCATCTTCCACCGTCTGGATGCGGAACAGATTCGTCAGATTGTAAGGTTGCAATTGAATATCCTCTCGGATAGGA
>JAFGVF010000199.1 GCA_016938155.1 Candidatus Cloacimonadota bacterium | reverse complement strand
GTTAAAAAAATGTATTTCTTTATTTAAGCGACCTCCTGTCGCTGTGGCAAATCGGAGTTTGCCACCCCTAATCTCGACTTGCAGTTCAAGTTACATTGTTTCTTAATGCGAGTGTCCTTTAATAATTGCTCGCTTTCGGCTTGCGAGCTCCTCTCGTTGATCGTCGGTTGCAAACAGCTCGAGAGAGCTGTTCACTCCCGTCACAAATGAGACGCACGACCGTGCATCTCTACATGATTTACGAAAAAGAAAAGGAAGCTCGCAACTATACGAGCAGAATATAGAAGGTTCTTTCATTCCTAATTTCTAATTTGTAATTACGGAGAAGGTTCTGGAACAGCCACGATACATTTAATCAACTGTGAGGTCAGGTGTTTATTTATATAGAGTTAACACCGAGCAGAGAGCAATTACTGAAAAATTAATCCGAGTGAAATGATTTTTCCTTTGACAGCAATACAATTAATCTCAACATAAATTCCATAATTGAGAATGATAAAACTCAGAGGAGACAATATGAAAAAACTTGTTGTATTATTACTTCTTGCACTCCCTATTCTTTTGTTCGCTCAAGATGGGGCAGAGGCAACAGATGGTTTCTCAATGGGTGGTGCCATCAGCACAGTTACGATTAACGATGAGACCTATACTTCCATACGACTAATGCCGGAACTCGCCATCTGGAAGTTCGGCATCGGACTGGATGTTGACCTTCTGATTGATGGTGAAGGAAACATAAGAGAAGAAGACTGGGATGACTGGGAGGACTATGTTAATAAGTTCTATTATCTCCGTTTCGCTCAAAGAACCGATCCGTTCTATTTCAAAATAGGCGGGATACGGGGTTACACACTTGGTAACGGTCTGATTATGGATAACTACTCCAATATGCTACATTATCCCAATATCAAGCAAATCGGATTATACACAGGATTCAATGCTTACAGTATTGCCAATCTCGGGGGTGAAGTATTCACTTCCAACATTACCGAGAACGATATTCTCGGAGCAAGAGTCAGATTAAATCCTTTTTATTACACTGCAATTCCATGGTTGGATAATCTGATGGTTGCAGCTTCAGTTGCCACCGATATAAATCAATACAATGCTATTCTGGACACAGATGGCGACAAGGTTCCCGATCAGTTCGATGCTTTCCCTGGCGAAAAAGAGTACGCTGCTGATACTGATGATGATGGAAAACCTGACCAGATAGATGAGGATAGTGACGGCGATGGAAGATATGATTTTGATGAGGATTTCTATAATGATTACTGGCAAAATTATGTGAATTCCACATTTGATTGGGATACATATTTAGCAATTTTAAATCAAGCTGGAGTCTATGAAGAATTTGCTGATACAATCAACCCTGAAAAGCTTGGAGAAAACGATGCCACTGTGGTTGGCTTGGATTATGAACTTCCCTTGTTTCCCATGAATGTTGATTGGTCTAATCCTCCTGTTTTCTATATTGCTCATTATGCTGAATATGCCAAGATTATTGATTACGGCGACGGAATTATCTTCCCCGGTTTCAAGTTTATCTGGAATATCTCGGAAAATATCTTCAAATTAACTTCTAACCTGGAATACCGTATCTTTAATGACGAATTTGTACCGGGATATTTCGATGCACTTTATGATGACCAGAGAGCCAGAATAAAGACTGTCGGAGATTCACTTGCTATTGTTCTCAAAGAGGATACTCTGAAAGATGTGGCAGCCTCCAACGGTTGGTATGGCAAAATCAGACTCGACCTATTCCAATTCCTTTATGGTTCTGTTGCTTATCAGCACATGACCGCAGACAAGAATGTTAATGATTTCGATGCCTATCAGTCCATCTGGGCGAATGCAGGTGTTAATCTCGATATCATTCCGGTGGTTAAGGATGCCTCTATCGGCTATTCCCAGACGAATGTCGATAAGATTCGTCACATACAGGATGAAAATGCCTATATCTACGGACAGGTCAAGGCTCAGGTTGCTCCGAACACTGACCTTGTAGGAAAATATCAAGTCTATTGGAATGACTTGAATCAAGACGGCGTTATTAAGGGTGCTGAAGAGACTACAGAAAGCTATACCATCGGTGTAGAATTCAGATTCTGAGCTAACCTATATTTCAATTTCGCAAGCCCTTCTTCGGAGGGGCTTTTATTTTTTATCTTTCCCTCTGTAGAGACGCATGGACATGCGTCTTCCTTCAAACCAAAGGTTTGCGTACCGTAAGCATCTTGCTTGCGTGTTTTTATGTGCACACCGGCATCCTTCCCCGTAGAGACGCATGGACATGCGTCTCTCTTCAAACCGCAGGTTTGCGTACCGCACGCATCTTTACTTGCGTCTTACGGGAAGCCGAATTCCGATTCGGCTTATCGAGCATAGCTCGATGCCATGAAGCGACCACTGGTCGCTGTGGCAAATCGGAGTTTGCCACCCCTAAAACCCCCTTCTGAGCTCGCACCAATACAAGCTTGCGAGTTCGGGGCAATGCGCCAAGGGGAATGCTAAATGTTAAACGCTAAATGAATAGGGAAACCTTTCAAATGGTCTTTTGACCTTTGAAATGGTCGGAATTATATAGCGGGACTCCCTCGCGAAGCAGGGAGTTTCGTGTTTCTTTCAAACCGTAGGATGCTTACGATACGCGACCGTACCGGTTGAAGTGAATCACGACCCGGAGAGTCGTGTTACAAAAGGTAAGCTTTCATTCGTAGTTTGTAATGAAGAAGAGACGCACGACCGTGCGTCTCTACATGAAGATGTATATCTATTTATTCAGCTCTTTCGACCATTTGAAAGGTTTTCAACCATTTCAAAGGTCTGCCTTTGTTCATCAGTTTCGGAGTCGCATTGCCCCGAACTCGCAAGCTCGTATTGGTGCGAGCTTCTGATATCATTTCAAAGGTCTGTTAATCTGCTTTTATTATCAGAAGGGCATCGCCTTTACCCAC
>JAFGVF010000198.1 GCA_016938155.1 Candidatus Cloacimonadota bacterium | reverse complement strand
TATTTTATTGACTGCTATGGAATTCAGAACAATATCCCTCTGCATGGCAAAGCAAAGAATCGGCCATTCTCGCACATCATTTGTTGAAACAGTGAACACATCTTTCATGTTTAAAATGTCAACATCTGCTGCATATTTAATGCAAACATTATGCGTAGTAGCCGGCAACAACTTAATCGGGAACACCCGTTTCTCAGGCTCATTAGTCTTTGCTTTCCCGCAATTCACAATACTGAGACTCCCGATGATAACAACCAATAAAAGAAAAAGTTTAGTAATAATTCTCATGAATTTACATATTATTGGAAATATAATACAGTCAAGCAAAAAATAGCGAATCAATACTTTTTCAGATGTTCCGCAAGCCTTTTGTTGAGAAGGCATTCGCATCCAATTGGGCAAAATCACTTCGTTTATACTTAATAATTGCTGCTGCTCCAATCATTGCGGCATTATCCATACAAAGCTTTAACGGTGGATAATACAGGCGTACTTTTAACTTCGCACATTCACTTTCCATAAGAGCTCGAAGACCTGAGTTAGCGGAGACACCTCCGGCTAATACGACTTGCTTTACTCGTGCTTTCTTAGTATATTGAATCGTTTTTTTTACCAGTATCTCGATTATTGCTTCCTGCAAAGAGGCTGCAATATTGGCTTTATTGACTTCCAGGAAAGCTTCATCTTTATCCCGAACATAGGTCATAATAGCGGTTTTCAATCCACTGAAACTGAAATCGAAATTATCCTTAACATTTAAAGCCCTCGGGAAATGATGGAAATCAGGATTACCCTTTTTTGCCAGTTTATCTATCACCGGACCGCCGGGGTATCCGAGATTGAGAAGTTTTGCTGTTTTGTCGAAAGCTTCTCCGGCTGCATCATCAAGAGTTCTTCCAATAATCTCGAAATTCTCCCAATCATGAAAATGCACCAGTTCCGTGTGACCGCCTGATACAACAAGAGCCGCAAAGGGCGGTGATAAATCGGGATTCTCAATTACATTGGCATATATATGTCCAACCATATGATTTACGGTAATTAGTGGTAATCCTCTACTCCATGCCAGCCCTTTGGCGAAGGACAATCCAACAAGTAAAGAACCGATTAATCCCGGATTTACAGATACAGCAACAGCATCTATATCAGAAAGTGTAACTCCTGATTTTTCAAGAGCATGATGAGTTAAACTCACTATATTTTTAAGGTGTAATCGGGAAGCAATTTCAGGAACTACTCCACCAAATTCTTCGTGCTGAGTCTGTGATGAGATTAAATTGGACAGCACTTCGTATCTGTCGTTTATTACGGCAACGGAAGTATCGTCACAAGATGTTTCAAAAGCAAGAATGTTAAAGCTATTTTCTTTCAATAATCTGCACCTTTTCAGGACTATATTCAAGCAACATCAGTTCTGAAGGAAATTCCAACATAAGCTTTCTCAATCCATCTTTCTGAACCAAACTGTCGGGTTTTACCACAAGATGCTCAACACTCAGCGTATCCATCAATGCCTTGGGACCAATCACCCTCACGGATATCCAGCGAGGAACACTGGATTGTTTCACATTTGTTACCACAGGAACGAGTGAGAATGTTTTAGAAATAATGTCCCTTTCAGGCTTGGTTATACTAATCTCTTTCACAGAAACTATCACATTCTCAAGAGGAAGGATAAGTTGAACCGTTGCAAAATCGGACATTAAATGCTCATTGGTAACCGGTACGGTATTAAGCCTCTCGATTTTATCCAATACTGATTCAACGCCGGTCAGTTCTACAAGTTTTGGCGTATAGCTAAAACCTTTTTCGGTAAAATAAGCCTTTACTTCTTCATTATCAAAAACCAGCTTAACAGGTACATTTCTGCTGGTCAGCATATCAGTCTCAATGAAGAAATCTTTCTCAGGATAGGGAGTAATTTCTTCCACATCAAATCTTTTCGGTAGGTCAACCCTGAAATACTCCCAGGGGATAGACTTACTTTCAGAATCATAATACTTCATATCCAGTTCCACAGAAATCTCGGAGTTCTTGAGAAGAAGCAGATCAAATACTTTACCTCTGATAAGATAAGGAATACTCTTTTGAATTAATCTGGGGGATGACATTCCGGTGGGTAGGTTCGTGATAGTTACCGGCAAGTTATAAACAACTTCCTGAGTTTGCAGGAAGCGGAAGAATATCCAAAATAGAATTGCGAGTAACAGAGAAATGAGCATCAAGTATCTTGTTTTCCTCATTTTAGACCTTAAGATTTATACCCAATCTTCGCAGTTTTTTGTATAAAGTGGAATAATCAAGCTCCATAAGCTCAGCAGCTTTAACTACATTTCCACTCGTTTTTTGTAGAATATTGATGATAAAGTCTGTTTCGAATGCCTCGATTGCCTTACGGAAATTAGTTTCATGAAAGTAATGATTTCCACTACCGAGAGGATACTTCTTATAGTTTTCTTTCTTTTGATTAAGGTAAGTCAGGATAATGCTGTTTGTAATCGTCTTCTCTCGAATCATAATATGTTTGCAGAAATTGAATAATTCACGAATATTCCCATCCCAGGAATAAGTAAGCAGTTCAGGAAGAATATCTAATTGATTATCAACAACATGCGAAGAGTATTTAGGAGAATGAGTTTCAAAGAAAGTGTTCATAAGAAGTACAAGGTCTGTTCCTCTATCCCGCAATGGCGGAAGGGTCAGAACATTTGCCTCAACTCTGTAGAATAAATCTTTTCTGAATTTACCTGTATTAACCAACTCGTGTAAATCATCGTTGGTAGCCATTACGAGGCGGGTATCAACTTCCCGTTCTCCACCCCCGATGACCTGAATTTTGCGGTATTCAATAGCTCTCAAGAGCTTCGTCTGGGCTAAAGGATTAAGAGTTGCTACTTCATCCAGAAACAATATACCTCCATTAGCCTTTTCAAAAATTCCAATCTTCTTGGCATCAGCCCCGGTAAAAGAGCCCTTTTCATATCCAAAAAGCTCTGACTCAATAAGAGTATCCGGGATGGCACTGGAGTTTAATACTTCAAAAGCCTTTCCACTGCGAGGGGAATATCGACTGTAGTACTTTGCTGCAACTTCCTTTCCTGTACCGGTTTCACCTACCAGAATTACATCCTCATCGGCTCGAGCATATCGCTTTATATCATCTCTGAGCTTCTTTATCTCAGGACAATCTCCCACAAAATAGGCATTGGGGTCATATTTTGATTTTAATGTTCTATTCTCTATCTGAAGCTTGTAAGCTTTTTCTTCCTGATGTTTCAAACGGACTGCATTATCGATGCTGAGTAAGAGTTGATGAAGCTTAAAATTTACACCCTTTTCTACATAGTTGAAGATGCCGAGGTTTTGAACGCGTTCCACCTGCTTCTTGTCACTCATGGAAGTAAGGACAATTATTTTCGGTTTCTCTTCATCTCTTTCATACAGATTTTCCAATATTTCCAAACCATCCAACGGACTGTTGTCCAGGAATATATCCATCAGAATAACATCGGCATGAAAATTGTCATAAATTCTAAAGAAATCAATACTGCTAAATGCAACCTCTACCTCATAACCACTCTTCAGCAACACTTTCTTAAGCTGCTGCGAAAGAATCTGGTCATCTTCAACGACAAGTATGTTAGCCTTCACTGTCTTGCTCCCATGAATTATTTAAAACAATTATTGAATTTTTTCCACTTGCGTCAAGCCGTTTCTTTAATCCTGACCTTTTTAACATCTTTACCATCTCATGTAACCCTCTATTCAGTGCATATCAGCTTCCGGCTAATTAATGAAAATACTCCAAAACACTATCTGCTTCTCCACCAAAACAACTACCTCCTTACTTTTGGTGCTAACAACAGTCATTCAATTTTTATCCAAGTGTTTGTCCCACTCCTCCCAAGCGTTCACACGAGGACTCAAACTTTGATTTTATGCCATTTTATACCATTTCTCCCCCCATTTGCATCCACACTGCACGCAACCAATAAAGATGAGACTCTTATTGGACCCTTATTGGACTCCTATTGGAAACCTATTCCGGGAAGTAAGATTCTGATAAGTTTTCCAAAAGCGTAAATACCACTTTTATTTTCTATTGATTGCGTGCACATAGAGTTCAGTGTGCCAGCAAGTTGCGACACGATATTGGCAATGAATTAGCAGCAGTATGAGTCAAGAGCTACGGAGATAATACGGAGTTCTGGGCATCGCAAAGGTTTTGTCGGTTGTAAGTGACCTGTTGTTTAGATAGAGAAAAAGCCTTCCGATTGGAAGGCTTTCAAAAAAAGCATAAACTGAGACTAATTCTTGAGGAAAAAAGCTTCCGGTATCACATGTCCTGGGAATTCTCCAACATTAGGACAGGAGATGGATATAACGGGTTCCCCATTAACGAAGGTACCACTCATTTGATATTTATCGCCCACACCGTTCTCAGGGCATTCGAAAGTGGAATTCAGGTAGCCGGTTCTCTTCAATTCTACAGCATCAGCTGTGAAATCAGTACCTCTGTCTATCATGTACTGCTTGATAGCTTTATAAAGCTGTTCCTGTTGTTTAATACATAAGTCTTCATTTTCTTTTTCATTCAGATTGAACATACTTGGCAAAGCAAGGATGAAAATAAGGGCTAAGAAGGCAATGATACTGATAATGCCGTAAATTGAAATTCCTTTCTGATTTCTGAGCATTTTATCTCCTATTAGGTAAACTGATTATTTCAAATAAACATCGTTATAAAGCTATTATTCGTCAAGAATTTTCTCGTCAAGAATGAGAATTAACCATTAAAATAGAATAAATAGGCTATATTTCCCTTGACATTTAACTAAATATTGAGAGTTCATTATATTGGGAGGAATTGATGATAATTGATTCTCGCTATGAAGTGCTGGAGAGTCTCGGAACCGGGATTTGGGCAACTGTTTACAAAGTCAGGGATTTGAGAACTGATAACATATACGCATTGAAGTATTTTCAACAGATTTCCGCAACGGAATTGTATGAGAAATTTACACCCGAAGACATGCACCATATCACGAAGATTGAACATCCTAATCTGGTGCAGGTAATTGACTTCGGAAATATCGGAGACAGAATCTACTACATCTGTGAGTATTTCAAAGGAAATTCTTTAAAGCAATTCCCTTTTAAACCCAACCAAATAGACCTTTTCTACGAATTGGTCGTTCAGATTTGTTACGCCCTGCATGCTCTCCACAGTCATGGTATCTACCACAAAGACCTTAAACCGGAGAATATTCTCTTCAGATTGGATGAGAATGACTTAACAGTAAAAGTATTGGATTTTGGTTTTACAAAAATTACGCTCCAAGAGAAAAATCGACATCAAACGAGCTCTCTCCCCTACATTGCACCTGAAATATTTCTGGGAGAGCAAGCTGTTGCAGGCAGTGATTTCTATTCACTCGGTGTTATCCTCTACTGGCTTACAACCGGTTCTTATCCATTCTCTATTGATGCTATCTCTTCTCTGATAACCGGTAAACAACAACACTTCTTCCCAAAACTGCCAAGAGAGTTAAACCCGACAATCCCACTGGAATTAGAGAAATTTCTCCTTAAGCTTTTGAGTAAAAATCCCGATGAAAGATTCGGAAATGCAGGTCAGATAATTCAATATATAAACAATATTCAGTTGAAGAGATTCTACTTCTCTATGGAATGGAGCATAGTAAACAACCTCAGATTCAACAGCTATATTGTGCGAGATAACTATAGCCATCAGTTAATGAGTTATATTCCGAGTATAAAAATTGGAAACGGAAAAACCGTAGCGATAATAGGCAATGCAGGATTAGGTAAAAATAACCTGCTTTCTCTTTTCAAATATCATCTTCTCGATGGCTCGGTGTATCTGTTTGATTATTCTTGCGGACCTTTGACAATCCATCCTTTCTATGCACTGATTAAGGAGTTTCATGATTACAAGGCAATGAGTGACAAAGAGTTTGCTAAAGACCTTGAAAAGATTTCGCATAATTTCTCAGACTACCTCTATCACTCCAATGAGACTGTGGAATCTCGTTATAAATCTGAAAAAGATTTGCAAGCGGATTTTGAATCTGCTAAGAACTATATCGTCCATCTGTCAGAAGAGCGTCCACTTGTGTTTATTGTGCGTAATTGTCAATACCTTACACAACAGACAATCGACTTCATAAACTATCTTTCCTTGGAGATTAGAGAGCAGAGAATACTATTGGTATTAAGTTTCAGCGATTTCACTAAAGTTCCTCTTCTGAAAAACGGAGCTCTGATAAAGGTGCAGCCCTTAACCATAGACGAAACATATGATTACATAGTCAAACTCGTTAAAAAGAACCCTCCAAGGGAGTTTGTTGAAGAAGTATGGAACAGATGTGCCGGTAATCCCGGAATGATAAGAGACCTGTTTATCGCCATGACGGAAGAGGGATTTATTCTGAAGAACGGGGAGTTTGTTTTTGATTATCAGGTTGCTGATTATAAGATGAAACCCAATTTATTGCAACCAATATACGATAGACTTGATCATCTGAAAGCAGAAAATTATGCATATTTGAAATCTCTATCTGCCATAGAGACTCCCATTACCAATGAGCTCATTGAATTTGTTCTTGGGATTGATGAGAAAAAGGTGTTTTTTCTTATAAATGATGCAGTAAATAACGATATTCTGATAAAATCACTGGATAGCTACAGATTTACCTTTAAAGAGGCAAAAGCAAAGCTGTTGAGTGAGATTAAAATGCAAACCAGAAAAGCAATCTCACGAAAAGTGATTGATTATTATGAATCAATCGATACTAATGAACCCAAAGTTTGCCTGGGCGTTATTGAAAACTCACGCATTGCCGGAGATTATCTCTGCATGAGGAAGTATCTATTGAGATTATTCAATCGTTATGATGCAGAATATGAGCAGGAACAAGCTTTCAGCGAAATTGTTAGGATATTGGATATTGATTTTAAATTAGGAAGTAAACTACCAAGCCACTTATTTATGTCCGACCTTGACCTTCTGCTAAACAAAATTACTGTTTCAGCCGATGTTACGCAGGTTTATGAATTGTTACCTCAATTCCTGCAGTTACCGGAAATCTTTAACAAGTACTTGATAATCAGTATGATTTATTTCAACGCTGAGGAGTATAACAAGGCGATTCAGTATCTCGAATCAGCCAGAGAATTGGTGATAACAGGTAAACAGAAGGGATTGGTCAATATCTTGCTTTCGCATACCCATGCCCGTCTTGGTAATATAAAGGAATCATCTAAATTTCTGGAGGAATTGGAAGACTATACTCTGGATATACCATTAAAGATTTACTTTGCAGACCGGAAAAGCATCTACCTGAATTTCCTCGGTAAATCACGGGAAGCTGTCGATTTACTCGAAGACTGTTATGAGAATCTACCTCCCATCCATGATACGGTAGCTTTTTTCAGATTAGCTTCTTTACATAATAATCTTGGTATCTTCTATGAACGCCTTCATGTAATGGATGAAGCTTTTGACCATCTGAGTCAAGCACGGAGTATCCTTGAGACCTACAAGATAAAGCGGTTATTGGGTCTGATTTATAATAACATAGGAGATATATATCTTCGCCAGGGAGATGTGTCAAAAGCAATTGAATTCTTCAACAAAGCACTGGATAGTTCCGAAAAACTTGGCAACAAAATGACTCAGACTCAGGCAATGCTGAACTTAGGGGAAAGTTATCTTAAAAGAGGAGATTTTGATGCTGCCGAGAAAGCACTTGAAAAAGCCAGAGAGTTTTCATTAACTACAGAGAACAAGCTTTTCTATGATCCGATAATGGCTAATATCTGCCTTCTTAAGAGTAAAACTGCTCATTTGAAAGATTTCCTCGACTTTGTTTATGATTTGCGACCGGACTTGAAGACAGGAAAAATAGAAAGCATTGATCCCGCTGTGAAGACCTATTTCTATTATCTTGCCTCTACAGGGCAGGCAGATACTATCCTTTCATTGATTAAATCCAACGCACATATTGATTTCAACAAGACCAGCAATGAAGAGTTTTATTATAATCTTATCAGTATGATTGATGAGGGTAAAGGAAATTATCAAGAGGCAAGAGAAAACCTTAAATACGCCCTGCAATATGTTAGTAAAAATAATAACTTCTATGCTATAACCATTTTCTATTGCAACATGGCTCGCTTGCATATCCTTAACAGTGAGTACTTAAAAGCAAAAGAGTTGTTATTGAAAGCAAAAGCCCATTGTGAAGAGTTCGGTTATAAATACTGGCTTGTAATGGTTGAGATGTTGGAATCCAGGATTGCTTTGGAAACTCAGGATATTCCCCTAAGATTAGTGCTAAGAAACTTGAGGAAAAGTTATCATGATGCCCGAGATAACAAATATCTCTACATCGAACTCACTGTTCTTGCTATGTTGGTTCAGGTTTATTCCTATTTGAAGGCTACGAAACATGCTACGCAATATTTTAGACTTCTGAAAACAAAACTTAGTGAAGCAGTAAAGGGTACGAACAGTGTTGCTGCCAATTACTTGAAAAAGCAGTATTTCTATCGAAAAAAAGACCCATCTGATTTCTCCTTTCTTAAAATTGCTTCCAGAAAGATAATCAGCAAAGATGTACTTGTTGAACAACTTTATGACCTACTTCGACTAAGCAATATAACAAGAATCAAATTCTTTGTGGAGAAAGCTCTAAGAGAAACAGTATCACCTTACCTGTTTGCAATATACCTGATTGACAACAACAATAACCTGACAAACTTCATGGAGTATCAGTGTAAAGAGTTGATATCAAAGTCAGCAAAAATACCTGAACACATCTATCAATCCATATTCAATAATGATATCCTCAAAATCAACATAAAAGGTGATCATTATCTCTTCATCCCCTTAGTCATTAAATCGGCTAAGATTGGATGTCTGGTAATCAGTGATAACAGTGAGTTGAACTTCCAGAAAGATGAGATAGAATTAATGTCCGCCTTGAAGTTGCATCTTACAGCAATTCTTGTAAGAGTTCAGGAATATACTGATATGAAACAGAATAGGGATTTGATAACTAAGCTGATGTTCGCATCTCAAGAAATGATGGGAATCATTGATATTGAGAAGCTGAATTTGAGCATGTTATCTTGGTGCATAGATTTTATCGGGAGTAGCCGTGGCTTCCTCTTAAAAAAGACTTTTGACGGGTCTCTGGAGATTGAATTGGCTTTAGATTCCAATAAGCGTTTCCTGAATTCCAACGATATGGTCAGCAATTCAGTGTTAATGGAT